>JBHHYU010000025.1:0-33753 GCA_046757725.1 Binatia bacterium | reverse complement strand
GGATATCCGGCTCACCAAACCATGTCCCGTGGGTAAGGTAGGTCACAGGGTGAAAACCGTTACCGCAAAAGTAGTTGGCTCCCCCTCCCCACTGGTTTGGAGTTCCAAAGGCTGCCGCCCACGCCATCCAGAAGACTCCCGACTGGGCTCGGGTATCAAATGACGCGAGAACAAGCTTGCGTGGATCTTCAGAGCGAATTTTTTTCAGCTTTTCTGCGACGATCTCGAGGGCCTCGTCCCAGGAAATAGTCTCCCAACCGGGATCAACGTCAAATCCCTTAGCCGGGTTCGTCCGTCGCATAGGGGCAAGAACCCGATGAGGATCGTAAAGGGACATGTGCCCTGCGTTCCCTTTGGCACAGGTTTTTCCCCAGTTCTGCGGACAGTCCGGGTCACCCTCGATCTTGACAATCACGCCGTCGACTCTGTTTACTTTGATGCCGCAGGTGTTCCAGCACATGTAGCATGTCGACTTGACCCATACGTTCTCTTCTGCCTGCTTCACTTTAGAATCCAACATGGTCTCTATCTCTTTAGAACCTTTGCCTCAAGGCTCTAAGGAGGAGGTGTAGAGAAAAGCTTAACTCCTGTCAAGCCAAAACGGTTTGATAATTTGACACTTCAATGCGACCACGGTAAAGTGCGCGCTTTAGGCTTTTAATTCAATTTCGGATCAGGCCGGATCTGAAATCCGAAAATGGAGCGGAGAAAGATGATTCAGCCCGTTGCCTTGGCCGATACCCACATGGAGTGCCGATATTTAAAAGAGACCATCCCGGTTTTAACGGACCTTCTCGCCTTTGAAAAGGTCGCAGAGCGCCCAGGTGAGGCTACGCTGAAGCATCCAAACACCAACTGGTTACTGATCGCGCATGAGGGAGGGCCGGACGCGCCGGCCAAGCAGATGCATAACCATTGGGGTGTTCGGGTTGCAACCGACCGTGAGGTGGATAACGCTTACGAATACTTGAATGCTCATAAATCCACCTATGGAATACAGCAAATTGGCAAGCCTGCCTATAATCATGGTTCGTATTCGGTCTACTTTCTGGAGCCGGGAACTAATGGTTGGGAAATCGAGTGCTATGAAGCGGTGTCGCGGAAAGAATCTGGCGTCAAGAGAGTCGGTGGCGTTCGGGCCCCTCACTGGGATACACCTCTTCCTCCGGAGCGTTTCCCTGGGCGAGGTTATGTTCCACAGGCCTTTACCCATGGAACGCTGGCCTGCGCAGACGTGAAAGCTTCCCGGGACTTCTATGTAAACGTTTTAGGTCTAGAGGTGCATCCAGCTAATGATCATGTGATCTACGTCAAACATCCGAAAACAAAATATTATATCGTTTGTGCCGTCCGCCCGAAATTTAAGAGTTTTTCGCCCAACTTTCGATTTGCAATCACGGTTGAGTCGAAAGAGGCGGTTGCCGAAGCGCACCGATGGCTCAGCAGGTCTGGAAAAGAATTAGGAGTTACTGAACTCTGCAACATTGAGACTAACGGATCGGCCTCTTCATTTTTCCTCAGGGATCCCGGCAAAAACTGCTGGGAGATAACTTCTCCGTGCTAATCCCCCCCCATGGTTGAGAAGCCTTTAGAGCAAATGGGTCGAAGGGAGCTTCGGGAGCTTGCGCGGCGAGGCATGCCACGCGAGGCCTGGGAGCACTTTAATGGTGCGGCGGAGACTAGGGCAACGCTTCGGAGAAATCAAAGGGTTTTTCACCGTTTCCTATTTCGCCAAAAGATATTCCATGAAGTAACGAACCCTGACACTACAATGGATCTTTTTGGCCACACCCTGCCTCTTCCTGCTATCGTGGCACCAATCGGGAGTCTTAGCCTGATCCGTGAGACGGCAGAACGCGAAGTAGCAGAAGGAGCGGGCCGCGTTGGAACCATGCTTTTTGTGAGCCAGGCCGCCAAAGCAACCCCGCAGGATTGGAGAGAGGCGACCGATACCCCACTCGTCTTCATGGCTTACATGAGCCGGGGTAGAGAAGAAGTGTTGCAAAACGCGAAACTTGCGGAAGAGCTGAACTATGCGGCCATTGGAATAACCATGGATGTGGTTTGCCCGGTAAAGTTAGGTGATCAGATTCCTCTTTCCACAAAGGACGGAAAGCCGAGGAGAGGGCAACTGGCATCTCCGAACGATATCACATGGCTAAAACGTCAGGTGCCGCTTCCGATAGTAGTGAAAGGAATTATGAGTGCCGACGACGCTCGCGTTGCAGTCAATGCCGGGGCGGATGCCCTGTCGGTATCGAATCATGGCGGCAGGCTTCTCGACTACAATCGGGCGGCGCTCGAGGCTTTGCCCGAAGTTATCGAGGCCGTCGGCAGCAAAGTTCCTGTGCTCCTAGATAGTGGCATCAGAAGCGGTGGTGATCTTGTCAAGGCGCTTGCGCTCGGGGCTAAGGCGGTTCTCGTGGGTCGGCCCGTGGCATGGGGTGTAGGAGCCGCAGGGTCTCAAGGGGTGGAGCGAGTATTCCAGATATTCACAGAGGAAGTCAAACGGGTCCTGGTCATGACCGGAATACCCGCGATCAGCGAGATCACAGAGTCAATATTGATTCGTGATTAGACTGCTGAAGAAACCTCTCTTGTGACCACCCTGGTTTTCCTCTTGCGGTATGTCCTCTGCTGCTCTTCTATACCTCCTCTACAAATATTTTTAAACCTGAAAGTTGCATACCCTAGGTCATGAGTTCACTATCCCCTTACTCGAAAGTGGGTTTGACATTCGGACGGTTCAAGAGCTTCAAGTTCACACTCAAGTTTTAAACCGCAGTGGTCACGGTGTACTCGGTCCGCAGACATGTTGACCGGTCCGCGCCCTTAGCAGGTGTATTGCTAATACACTAACCGGTGTATGGCGCATCGGCTACTTCTAGAAAAGGTTGACAAGCTGTCCGAACCATTGGAGAATCGCGGCAACATGAAGATAATTAGAAACTGTAATACACTGGTCAGTGTACTCACTGGTTATACAAATTCAGGAAATTATGAAAGGGAGACAAAGTGAAGCCAACTCTAATATCATCTATACAGGCTATGGAAATACTCGACTCTCGCGGCAATCCCACAGTACGCGTATTCGTTGAACTCAGTGATGGAACGACCTCTGTCGCGTCCGTTCCCTCCGGTGCAAGTACAGGCGAGAATGAGGCAATCGAGTTACGTGACGGTGATTCGGTTCGGTATGCGGGCAAGGGCGTTCTCAAAGCGGTATCCAATGTGAATGAGAAACTCGCTCCGGCCTTAATTGGCATGGATGCGTATCAACAGCCCTTGATAGATCGCTGCATGATCGAACTTGACGGCACACCGAACAAATCGAATCTTGGTGCCAATGCGATTCTGGGTGTTTCCATGGCGGCTGCCCGAGCAGCCGCCGTTTCAACCGGGCTTTCTCTTTATCAGTACCTGGGTGGTGTAGGGGCAAGAAGACTGACAGTCCCTTGTATGAATATTCTAAATGGGGGTGAACACGCCGATAATAATGTGGATATTCAGGAGTTCATGGCCGTTCCACTGGGCGCTCCTACTTTCCGTGAGGGCCTCCGTTACGTGTCAGAAACCTTTCATGTGCTTAAAAATATTCTGAAAGACCGAGGGCTCGCAACCAGTGTCGGCGACGAAGGTGGCTTTGCACCGAACCTTAGCAGCAACGAGGATGCGATAGAAATCATTCTCCATGCTATTGAGAAAGCTAATTATAAACCTGGCGAGGACATTGCCATTGCATTAGACAGTGCAGCCAATTCATTCGCTATTGATATGAATGGCTCCTATGATCTCAAATGGTCGGGAGCTGGTAAAATGCAAAGTAATGACCTTATTGCTCTTGCTGAAGAATGGATATCGAAATACCCGATTATTCTTTGGGAAGATCCCCTAGCTGAAGGCGACTGGGGCGGGTTCAAGCAATTTACAGATCGACTCGGTAAAAAAATCGAAGTCGTCGGTGACGATATCTTTGTCACCAACACTCAATATATTCGCAGGGGAATAAAGGAAGGCACGGCAAATTCCGCGCTTATTAAACTGAACCAGATTGGCACCGTATCTGAATCTATCGAGGCAGTACGCATGTGCCGCGATGCGGGATGGCGCTATTTTATATCTCATCGTTCCGGGGAAACGGAAGATTCTTTCCTGGCGGATTTTGCAGTTGCCATGGATGGGGGCCATTTAAAGGCCGGATCTGCAAGTCGAAGCGAGCGGATTGCAAAATACAATCGCCTGTTGGAGATTGAGCGAGAGCTTGGGGAAGCAGCTCTGTATTATTGGAAATAACTCTTTGCATAACAATTGCGCCAACTCGGACAGGTTAAACTGCACCTCTACACTGCCGGTTACGCGAACCGTTGGGCGGATAGGTGAAGGCCCCTTCCGGCCTACAGCCTTCAAGCCTGGCATCCGACATAGTCTCCCTGTGACATTATTTCCGATTGAAACCTTAAATGGTTGTTGCGACCGCTTTTTTGACAATATCTGAAAATTTGGTACTATTTTGATAATTGCTTTCATGAAAATATCAAGCAAGCGGTGATGGAGTCCACCTTATAACTGCCTCTCAGGCTAATGACTCCTGCCATAGTGCATCTTACTGGTAGGAGTTGCTATTGTTTGAGAGAAAACTCCTGCCATGAAAATCTCTGGTAAGGAGTTTTTTTATGTCTTCAATAACGTCGCCTCAAAAAACGCTGTTAGATACAACTTCCGGTCAGACTCCGACAACGCCACACAAAGCGCTCTCCATGCCGCCCTGCAGCAACGCCGGGAGCAGGCCGAAACCGTGACTGATGCCGTAGCCCGCCTTGAGACAGCAGTGGACGCACTGAAACAATTAGAAGCGAGGATGCAGACTTTATGACCTTCCACAGTATCCTTTTCGATAAAGACGGCATTCAAAAAGAAACAGTCGAAAAGCCCGCCTTTTTTACCGACCTGAACCTGGACCAGGTGATAGACGCCATCACTGCCCGTAAGCAGGAATACAACTTGAAGCCGTTCTTTTACACACCCCTGCACGATGTTCAAACCATCCACTATCGCCATGAAGTGATGCGGGACATGGAAGACGAAACGCTGATGGCGCAGATCAAAGCGTTTGCCGACAAAATGGCTATCGTGCGCCGCTACCTGAGGCTGGCGGAAAAATCGGATTTTATTTACCACAAAAACGGCTGGTTTCTGGAGGCGGCGCTGGTCTCTTGTAACGCCGTGACCGACCTGGCGCGCGACCTGAACCTGGCAAATCTAAAATCGCGTGGCTTTTTAGCGTTTCGTGAGGATATGACGCGCTATGTCCACTCGTCCGCGTTTCAATCGCTGCTGGCGGAGGCGCAAGCGGTGAAAGCCGGGCTGTCGAGCGTGAAATACTGTGTGATTATCCAGAGCGGCAAGTTCAGCGTGCGAAAGTACGAAGGGGAGACGGACTATAGTGTGGAGGTAGAGAAAACCTTCGAGAAATTCAAGCAGGGCGCGGTGAAAGATTACCGGCTTAACCTTGGCAAACGATCCGGCATGAACCATATCGAAGCGAAAATTCTCGAGTTTGTCGCCCGGCTGTATCCCGAACAATTTGCTGCCTTAGACCGGTTTTGCGCCGATCACAGCCAGTTTGTGGATGAGACCATCCGCGCTTTTGACCGCGAAATTCAGTTTTACATTGCCTATCTGGAATTCGTCGCCGCCATCAAACGCAAGGGGCTGACATTTTGTTACCCCCAGGTAAGCGCAACCAGCCGTGAGGTGTACGCTTATGAGGCATTTGACCTGGCATTAGTGGGTACCTTACTTTCTACCAATAAGCCGGTAGTCTGCAACGATTTTTCTCTGCTAGGGCCAGAGCGCATTATCGTTGTGTCGGGACCGAATCAGGGCGGCAAGACAACCTTCGCCCGCATGTTTGGGCAGCTGCCCTATATGGCCAGTCTTGGCTGTCCCGCGCCGGGCAGGGAGGCGAGGCTCTCTCTGTTCGACCAGATTTTTACGCATTTTGAGAAGGAGGAAGATATTCGCAATCTGCGCGGCAAATTACAGGATGATGTGGTGCGTATCCACGAAATTCTTGCCCACGCCACACCGGACAGCATTTTTATTTTGAACGAAATATTCGCCTCCACCACCTTGAAAGACGCTGTCTTTCTGAGCGAAGAAATCATGGCGAGGGTAAGGAAACTGGACTTGTTGTGCGTGTGGGTAACGTTCATTGAGGAGTTGTCGTCTTTGAGCGAGAAAACCGTCAGCATGGTCAGCACGGTTGTCCCTGAAAACCCGGCTGTGCGAACGTTCAAAATCGTGCGCAAGCCGGCTGATGGGCTGGCTTACGCCCTCTCGATTGCCGAAAAGCACCGCCTGACCTACGAGCAGATCAAGGAGCGCATCAAATCATGAGGGTTTTTCTGATGTATCCGGACCGGGATTTCGACCCCAAGCAGGAACTTCCGACCAATGAAGCGGCATTGACGCAAGACCTGGAATTGAACACGCTGTTCGAGGCAATGGCGCTGGGGGACAAGTTTTTATTCGGGGTAGCAAAGCAAGCCGTTTTGTCCGGTCTGAATGCGCCGGACACAATCTACTATCGCCAGGAGATTCTCAGAGATTGTCTGAAACATCCCGATGTCGTCAGGCAGATTTACCATATTCCGCTTGAATTCGTTGATAGGAAGCGCAGAGATTGGTGGGGCATGTGGAGCCGCCATTCGAGTCCGAACGCTATCCTGAGCAGCGCGCGGGAATTACTGGAAATGTCCGTTGATTTGCTCAGGATGTTGAAGCGAATTGCAGACAAGCACGCCGGAAAATTTGAATCGCGGGGCTTTGGAAGATTTTTTGCGATGACTCAGCAGGCATTGGACGACGACTATCTCGTCGCCGTAGAAAATCATCTTAGAGCGCTTAATTTCCGCGGCGGCGTTTTGCTAAGCGCCGAATTGGGAAAAGGGAACGAAGGCTTTAATTATGTCCTGTGTCAACCAAATCAGCATGACCGGATTTGGATAAAGCGAGTCTTTGCGCGAAAATCACCAACCCATTCCTTTACCCTCCATCCCCGTGATGACCACGGGGCGAGAGCGCTCGGAGAATTGAACGAGCGGGGCGTTAACCGGGTTGCCAATGCGGTTGCCCAGTCGGCCGACCACGTTGAAAGTTTCTTCAACACACTGCGGCAGGAATTGGCATTTTACATCGGCTGCCTGAATTTATCCGGGCAGCTTGCCCAACTAAGAGAACCTATCGACTTTCCCAAACCGGCGCCCCTCGGCGAGCGTCGCCTTTTATGCGGTGGCCTGTACGATATTGCCCTGGCGTTGACTATGAAGCAAAAAGTTGTGAGCAACGATGTCGCGGCCGACGGGAAAGACCTGGTGATTATCACCGGCGCGAATCAGGGCGGCAAATCCACGTTTCTGCGCAGCATCGGTCTGGCACAGTTGATGATGCAGTGCGGTATGTTCGTCCCGGCGGAATCTTTCCGCGCCAATGTATGTAGGGGCCTTTTTACCCACTACAAACGAGAAGAAGATACGACCATGGAGAGCGGCAAGTTTGATGAAGAATTGAGCAGAATGAGCGCCATCCTAGATGCCCTCTCGCCCGACGCCCTTATCCTGTTCAACGAATCATTTGCCGCCACCAACGAGCGGGAAGGTTCGGAAATCGCCCGGCAAATCGTGAGCGCCTTGCTGGAAAAACGAATAAAGGTTTTCTATGTCACGCATCTATACGAATTTGCGCATGGTTTGTATGATAAAAGAATGGAGAATGCAATTTTCCTGCGGGCTGAGAGGCAACAGGACGTGAGACGAACTTTCAAACTAAGCGAAGCTGAACCATTGGAAACTAGTTATGGCGTAGACGTGTACAACATGATATTCGAAACCAACCATTAAACCCAGTTTTTTGCTGACGTTCAATATGTTCTGCCCATAACGGATTACGGGATGGCGAGCCATTTTGAGATTAAACGCGAGTTTCCCGGCGTTTGTGCCCAACAGCGTTGGGACGGAATTTGCTCTGTAACCGTCCAGATTCGATTCGACGGGAGCAAAAAGGCTGACGTTCTGCGTTCTTCGAAGCAGGCGCGGGGCGATTCCGCAAGTGAGCGCAAGATTGCGAACAGTCTGGTGGAAAGTTACGGATTAAGGGATTTATTGCATTGCTGACGCAGAAGAAATAGATTGCAAAGGATTGTAATTTGGGGGGTTTTCAATAGGCGGCTCACTTAATAGCAAGTTCGGAGGTGCGCATGATTCGAACCAAAGGCCTCTACCACATTCAGCTTGTCGTTCGAGATCTAGAGCGGTCGCTGCGCTTCTACCAGGGCGTGTTAGGGATGAAGGAGCTATTCCATACAGGCCCGACCATGGTCTTCCTGAACACTCCCGGGAGCGAGGATCTCATCACGCTAAATGAAGATCCTGGCGAGGCCGACAAAGCAGGACTCAACGGCGGAGTCGGCCACTTCGGATTCAAGCTCGCGGACGGCTCTGATCTCGACGCTGCCATCGCGGAGGTCGAGGGCGCTGGCGGCAAGCTCATCCGCCGCGGCGAGCACGAACCCGGCGCCCCCTTCGCGTACGTTGAAGATCCCGATGGCTACCTCATCGAGCTCTGAGCAGCGCGCCCCCTATCAAGGCAATGCAGCTGACGCCGGCCCCGCGACTCGAATCGACCTGCCCAGCATCTGGCAACACACCCCTGCTACGCTGCTCACTGTGGCGGCGCGGAGCCGGAGCAGCTGATTGCCCGAATCGTTAGGTTGCCTACCATGCTGCAAGACGTTCCCAGTCCCATCGATCTTCGCCTCATGTCCGACGCCCGCGAGTGGGAAGCGTCAGCCATGTTCAAGCGTCCCTGGAGAACAGAGTTCTTTGAACGGTTCGCATCCGAAATTGAGGCGGCGCATATCGAGGTCCACAGCGTGTTGGAACTCGGTTCCGGCCCGGGATTTCTCGCACAGCATTTGCTCCGCAGGCTGCCTGTCATTTCATACACGGCACTCGACTTTTCGGCTGCAATACACGAACTCGCAAGAACCCGCCTTGGCGCAGTGTCATCACGGGTGCAATTTGTCGAGCGAAGTTTTCGGGAAGGCACGTGGTCAGATGGGCTGGGCCCATTCCAGTGCGTCGTCACAAACCAGGCGGTGCATGAGCTGCGGCACAAGCAATACGCTGCCACGCTACATGCCGAGGTAAAACAGGTTCTCTCGCCCAATGGCATCTACCTCGTATGCGACCACTTTGTTGGCGAAGGAGGTAAGAAGAACGACCAGCTGTACATGTCTGTCGAGGAGCAAAGAGCTGCTTTACACAGTGTTGGTTTCAGCCGCGTCGAGAAACTCATGCTCAAGGATGGCTTGGTACTCCACCATGCAACCTAACCATTCGTTCCATCGTGGGGAGAGTTCCAGGGGACGTAGGGAACGTTCAGGGCGGCTTCGAGGTCTTCGACGATTTCCCCGCGAGACGGTAAGATCGCCAATTATATAAAGGCTAGGCCCCAGAAACCTAGTCCTCCTGGGAGTGAAAATGAGTTGCATTCACCTTTTCGGTGCTTTTGACACCAACGCGCTCCGAATCTCCCGCAGTTTCGCCTTCAACTTGGCCGCATTTTCGCCCCCCATCCGCACCAGGATCTTCTGACCATCCGAGAGCCCCTCCAGCTTCGGATCGGCGAACTGGTACAGCACCTTGCGCTGGGTGAGCAGCACGGGCCCGAGCACCTCCGGCGCCGCCAGCATATGGTCGATCACCTGCACCAGGCGGTCATTAAAATACTTGCCCGGGTAGCCCAGTTCCTCGTACTGCTGCTGGAACAGGGGATAAAAGTGCACGTACACTGCCACCAGAGGCCCGGTGGGTACCGCCTCCGCCAGCCGCACATAGGGCGCGTAGCGCGCCGCGTTCTTCGGGCTAAGGCTGAGGCTCTTACCCTTGCCCGCTGTGACCAGCCACCCCGCCACCGGCTTCACCGGCATCAGCCGCAGGGATAGGTTATCCCGCGGCAGATTGTCCACGGTGGCCACAACGCGGCGGATGATGCCCTGCAGATTGAAAAACTTCTCCAGGCTCTTCCCGAACAGCCCTGTCATCGCGTCCCGCATCGCCCCGTCGCTATCGGCCAGCGCCGGTAGCGGCTTGGCCGGCGCCGCGACCGGCTCATCCACTGGCGGAGCCGCCTCGATGGGATGGCGTATGGCCGACTCTGCCGAGGGAGCGGGTGGCGGCTGCTGTACCTGCGGCTCGGACTTCTTGTTCTCGAGCCAAAAGTACAGGACAACGGCGCCGCCCAGCGCGACGACCAGAATCAACCACCATATCGGTTTTTTCATAAGCACCAATCTCCTGTGTGTGCGCTGCCGACCATGAAATCTCTTTTACGATCTTGGAAAATGAAGTGATGGACTCACCGGCCAGAGATCGACTCCTCCTCGAAAAGGACTTTCATTCATGCGTCAACTACGTGAGCATCTGGGACGAGCATAACTAGTGAACATATTGATTAGTATATCACGTTTAAGGATTTCTCGAAGGTAAGGAAGATTCCGCTGGGATTGTACCGGTTATCAACGTTTTTCGTAAAAAACTCGGCCTGGCCAACACTGGCCAGCAAAAGATCAACAGGAAAAATATTTGGTTTGAATGACGCATCAGTCTAGTGCGAGGCCTATTCTAGTATGCAGCAGCGCCGTGTGATCACAACTAAGCCAACTACAATTAGCAGCCAATTGAATTTAAGTTTGTTTCCAAATTGAGATTTGTGGACAGGCATCCTGTCAGGTGACAGCGATCAAGTCGATCTCGATGAGGGCCCCTTTAGGAAGCTCGGCGACGGCGACTGTTGAGCGGGCCGGCTTGGAACTGCCCAGGTATTCTGCGTAGACCTCATTGACGACCGGAAAGTCAGCCATGTTTTTTAAGTAGATGGTTACCTTTACGACACGGTCCAATGATGAGCCTGCCGCCTTCAGGACCTCTTTAAGGTTCTCAAGCACCTGCCGGGTTTGAGCGGAGATATTCCCCTCGGTGAGCTCTCCTGTACTGGGGTTGAGAGCTATCTGCCCAGCCGTGAAGACGAATCCATTGACCCGGATACCTTGCTCGTAGGGGCCGATTGCCTTGGGAGCAGCATCGGTCCGGACCGCTTCTTTCTTCATCCCTGTTTCTCCTCTCTTTTCTCGTTTATCAAGGTTTCAGAGAATCCTACAATAAGACTGTCCAAGCCAGCAAACAGTTTTCCTTGCACTCCTTGACCATTCCACTATGATAAAGAATCAGTAATAGATTGGGTAGATATGACTTTACTTACAGCCCATAAGATCCTGATATCGACCGCAGTGGTCTTCTTTTTCGGCTTTGCCCTGTGGGAGCTTCGTAATTATTTTGATGCCGGAGGTCTGTGGGCCCTTTTCCGAAGCGTCCTCTATCTGTTAATTTCCGCTGGTTTCACGCTCTATCTTAGATCGTTGAGGCGTTGGTTAAAGTAGTTTTTCAGCTGTGGAGTGACTGAAGGTATGGAGGCTACCCCTTTCATCGTATCTGTGAGTGAAGACGAGATCCGGCGCGAGCGGCAGAAGGGTAGGGAGTTGCGTTCCACTCAATGGTGGAAACGAAAACGTGGCAGGGGAATCTGTTACCACTGTCGTGAGAGATTCCCGCCAAGAGAACTCACTATGGATCACCTGATCCCTATCATCCGTGGCGGCAGGTCCACCAAGGGAAACGTCGTACCGAGCTGCAAAAAGTGTAATTCGAAAAAAAAACATAGGCTCCCTTTTGAGCAAGAAGGTGGTTAAAACGCCGCATTCAGCCTTTATCATTTAGGGAGATGGGGCAAGTCAACTAGGCTATGGGGTCTTTTCCTAAGAAACTTCTTATCTGAGCCCGAGTGCTCGGCGTCGGCCTTAGCAGGAAGAGCAAATCTATGGATGATAAGTTTCGGGTGTGTATGCCGCCTGATCCCAACCCGCAAAGGCCGAAGTTCACACCGCCGCCGGGTACCTGTGACACGCACTGCCATATCTTTGGGCCACCGGATATATTTCCATACGCTGACCGGCGTCGTTATACCCCGCCGGCGGCACCGCTCGAACACTATTTGATGATGCTTGATGTGATTGGTGTCGACCGGGGCATAGTCGTACAGCCAAACGTCCACGACACGGACAATCGGGTCTCGCTTGACGCCATTGCCCGCAGCAGCAAACAGCTACGCGGAGTAGGCCGCATCGACGACGACACCACGGACCAAGAACTTGAGACAATGCATGAAGGCGGCATTCGCGGCATACGGTTCGAGTTTGTCTCCGGCCGTTCAGGCAGCACGAACCTGCCTCTCTTCGAACGGATGATAGAACGCATCCGGCCGTTTAGATGGCATGTGGAGCTGCATGTAGATCCCGAAGTATTGATTTCCCATGTCGAGTGGTTCCGTTCTTTGGACGTGACCTCGGTGGTTGACCATTTTGCGCGGATCCAGACTGCGGCTGGGATCCGTCAGCCCGCCTTCCGGCTATTGCTGGAGCTTATGGAGCGACCGAATTATTGGGTCAAGATTTCCGGCGCCGATCAACGCACCGCCGAACCGTATCCCTATGCCGATGTCGTGCCCTTTGCGCAGGCACTGATCGAGAAAGCCCCGGACCGCGTTCTGTGGGGCACCAACTGGCCACACGGCAATATGTTCACGAACGGCCGCACGCCGAATGACGGGCTGCTGCTCGATCTTATGCTCAACTTTGCACCGAACGCCTCTGTTAGGAATAAGATCCTTGTAGACAACCCGGAGCGATTGTTCGGGTTCGGCGCATAGAATAACGGCTAGCGGATCGAGGCTAAAGAACCGCAATCAATTCGATTTGAAATAGCATCTCACCTCGGACACTTGCGAGTATCGCATGGCGAGCTGGTCGATCCGTCTCATGGGGAAACATCTTTTGCCATTCCTTGTTTATAGATTCTCTATATCGCTCTTCCTTTAAATAAACCGTCATGCGGCCGATGTCACTAAGGGTGCCACCCGCCTGCTGCATGAATGTCCTGATGTTGCGAAAGAGAACCTCGGCTTGCTTGTCGGGGTCTGCAGGGAGCTTGTTGGTTTCAGTGTCTCGGCCGGAAATGGCGGAAGAGAAAACGATATTGCCGATCCTGGCTCCATTGGGGATAGGGGCTTGGTGAGACAGACCGGCGATTTCGATGGTTTCTCGGTTTCCCATAATCGACTCCTTTCGGGTCCTAGCAAATTACCGTCTCAGCTGTTGAGGTGGGACTCCTAGGCCGTTACTAACGGCTCGAACCCATGACCATACGTGAGTAGACTTTTCGCGCATTGCCCTCCGTAATCTTTCTTCGGTCATCCTTACTGAGCCATTCGATAGACTCAAATATGGGTACGAGGTCCTCAAAATTTCGTCCGGTCTTGGGGTCGGTGGCATTGACAGCCCCGAACATCTCCGTGGCAAACAGCACGTTGTCCACCCCAACCCGCTTTATGAGCAATTCCATTGCATCTTTGTCGTAAATGGCCATATCCCAGTACACTTTGCGGGCTGCTTCCTCGAAGGGCTCAAGCCCTCCCCGAACGTGCATTGCCCGATGTCGGTTCCACTGGTAGGGTATGGCTCCTCCCCCGTGCGGAATAATGATCTTCAGGTTTGGAAAATCCTGGAAAACTCGGGATCTGAGGATCTCTACCGCCCCCGAATGATGCTGGGCGATGTAATAAGAATTGGTCAGGTGCATGGCCGGGTTGAGAGAGGCACTGGCATGTATGGTTCCTGGAATGTTTAGCTCGGTCATTTTCTCCCATAAAGGGTACCACCAATCGTTCCCCAGAGACGGGGTGAGAGGTTCTCGGCCTCCTGCCAGATCCGGGTTAATGTTGCAGGCTACGAACCCTTGCTCTTTCACACAGCGGACCAACTCTTCGACCCAGTGCTTGGGGCTGACTCCCGGAGATTGAGGTAGCTGGCATACCGGGATGATCTTGTCGGGCCAAAGCCGGGCTATCCGAGCAATGAGATCGTTGCAGGCCTCCGACCAGTAACGGCTCACCAGTTCTGAGCCGAAGTGATGTCCCATGGCTGAAGCCTGTGGAGAGAAAAGCAAACGGTCGATACCTGATTCTTGCATGCGCTTGAATTGCCCTCGCATAGAACGTTCCAACTGTTCATCGCTTATCTCTATGCGGGCTCGCACCGGCCTTGCCAGGTTGGTGATCTGCCGGCCCCGGTAGGCTTGCAACTCCGGTGGTGCCGTTGTGTAGTGGGCGTGTGCGTCGATAATCATAGTTTTTCGTTCACCCAGGCACTTTTTCCTTGTCGGTTACAGAGAGCATAGCTTAACAAAGCGAGAGAACATTGTCACCCCTGGAACTCTTTACCATACTCTATAGGCGCACCGGATGCTGCCAACCACCAGCAGCCGGCCATCCGCGGGTATGCCCTGCCTGTGCCTAAAAAACCAAAACCTCCGATCCGTTTAAATCAATAGCGCTGGCGAATCTCCCTTTTGGATATTTTGCCTGACCCAGTTCTGGGAAGCGCTTTCACAAACTTTACCGACCGCGGGCATTTATATCGTGCCAACCTTTCCTGGCAATGCACAGTAATGTCGTCAACGGTCATACTCCATCCCGGCTTCACTACAACGACGGCTCTGATAGTTTCGCCCCAACGCTCGTCCGGTACCCCGACGACCGCAGCTTCAAGCACCGCCGGATGTTCATATAACGCGTTCTCGATCTCAGTGGAATAGACAATCTCACCTCCAGTCAGGATGATGTCCTTTTTGCGATCAACGATGTTGATGTACCCTTCTTCGTCGATGGTGGCCAGGTCACCGGTATGAAACCAACCGTCACGAAAGGCTTCAGCAGTTACTTCCTGAAGACGCCAGTAGCCCGGGGTGATACGGTCGCCCCTGGCCACAATCTCGCCCACGGCCTGGCCATCGGCCGGGATATCCCTCCCCGCATCATCGACCACCCTCAGTGTCACGCCAAGCGCTGCCCGCCCGGTCATAGAACGGTATCGCATCTGCTCATCAGGAGGCAGATTGCGGAGGTTCTCCTTGAGGAGAGAAAAAGTCAGGTAGGGACTGGTCTCGGTGAGCCCATAGGTCTGCACATACTCGCAGCCGAACGTTTCCACGACACGCCTCACGAGCTTCGGTGCGATGGGTGCTCCACCGGTCATCAGCAGGCGCAGGGATGGATATTTCGAACATATGGCTTGTGGGGTATTGATGAGATCGTTCAGCATCGTGGGGATAAGGTTGGTGACTGTTACACCTTGTTCAACCAGTGTCTGAAGCACGAGTTTGGCATCAAACCGGCCGAGCATTACATGCCTGGCGCCGACCCATGTCATGGCCCATGTTGCCCAGGCATCGGCCAAGTGGAACATCGGAGCAACGTGTGCCCAGATGTCGCTATCAGACAACCTGAGGTCGGCTATGGTCGCTAGGGCATGGCTGTAGATATTGCGGTGGGTGAGTACGACCCCCTTCTGGTGACCGGTTGTTCCGCTCGTGTAGTAGATATTCGCCGGGTCATCCTCCTTGACTCTAGGTTCACCGAGGGGATGAGAACCCGCGGTCAGGAGAGACGTCTCATAGTCAAGACTACTTGGGCCTCGCCTGTTTTCATCGCCACTAGGGCTCCAGACCAGTGTGCAGCGTGTATGGGCCTGGGTAGCAGCTTCGGTGGCCAGCTTCCCCCATGTAGCATCAGCAAACAAGACTCGGCTTTCCGTGTCATCGATGATGTAGGCCAGGTCGCGTGCGGTCAGGCGGCAATTCAGAGGTACCAGTACCGCCCCTGCATGAGCGGCTGCAAAGTAGGCCTCGAGGGATCTGTGGCAGTTGCTGTGCAATAAGGCTATTCGCTCGCCGGGACCGACGCCCAGGCCGGTAAGCGTATAGGCCAGGCGGCCGACTCTATCGGCAACCTCGCGATAGTTTAGTTTTATCTGGCCACAAACCACGGCGACTTTGTTGGGGTAGGCAGCCGCGGCTCTCGGAAGGATCTCCGTAAGGTACATGGACCGTTTCCATTTCCTCTGAACTCTAACCAGTTGAATGTTCAGAGTTCCCCGAATAGGCCAGCGTCTCTCGGAATACAAGCCGGCTCATCCAGAGCAACGCTATGAGATTGGGGATGGCCATGGCGCCGTTCACAGTATCCGCAATGTTCCAGATGAATTTTATACCTGCTAGATCCGAAGAGAAACGTGCTCCTATGACAATCGCCAGGCACCAGAGCCAGCGGTAGGGAAGGGAAACTTTGATCCCAAAGAGAAAGTCCGTGCATTTCAACCCGTAATAGGACCACGTCAGCAACGTGGAATAACCGAAAGTGACGGAACCAAAAGCAACGATCCAGCCCCCGAGAGGTCCCAATACATTGGTAAAGGCGTGGGCGGTCATAGCCGCGCCGGTCAGGCTGGTAGCCCATGTTCCCGTGAGAACGATGGACAAAGTGGTCATCGTATTGATCACGATCGTATCGATGAAGACACCCAGCATGGCTATGGTCCCCTGGCGTGCAGGGGAGCGGGTCTGTGCCGCGCCGTGTGCTATCCCGGCGGATCCTATGCCTGCCTCATTTGAAAAAATTCCGCGTGCTACCCCGAAACGAATGGTCTGGGCAACCCCCGCGCCGACGAACCCCCCGGCAGCTGCGTGTCCGCTAAAGGCGCTCCTGAAGATGAGGCTAAAGGCCTCTGGAATTTCGGTGATCTTGGCAACGATGATTGTCAGGCCACCGAGAAAATAGGCAACGCACATAACCGGAACCAGCACCTCTGCCACCGTCCCGATCCGCTTGATCCCGCCGATGATGACCAGCCAGGTAAGAACGGCTAACGCGATACCGGTCACCAAAGGGCTGATCCCCAGCTCGGTCCGAAAGACGTGAGCCACCGAGTTGGCCTGAACCAAATTGCCGATGCCCAGGGCAGCTATTGCCCCGAATAGACTGAAGATCCAGCCGAGCCAGTGGATGCCAAGACCGTTTTTCAATACATACATGGGTCCGCCGGACTTGGTGCCATCCGGCGCCTGCTCCCGGTACTTTATCCCAAGGAGCGCCTCCGAGTATTTGGTCGCCATTCCCACAAGTCCCGTAAGCCACATCCAGACGGGTGCCCCCGGACCACCGAGGGCAATGGCCGTAGCTACGCCTGCAATATTGCCGTTACCCACTGTGGCGGAAATGGCAGTCATCAGGGCCTGAAAGGGGGTAATATCTCCGTCTTCCGCTGCTGCCCCTCCCTTGCGGAAAGCCCCCCGGAGAGTGAGGCGCCATGCATGCCCGAATTGTCGGACTTGAACACCGCGAGTTCCTACCGTAAGCCAGAACCCGGTTCCGATGAGGAGGATCATCATGGGAGGACCCCAAATGAAGGAATTTACAACGTTAATCCATTCAAAAATCATTTCCATAGTGCTTCTCCTGTCCTGTTAGCATGTGAAAGTTACCCTATTCAAAGGGGCCACACAAAGCCTCAGTCGGATTTATCCTACCAGCTCTTAAAAAGCCAGCCATTTTTCTGTACTCTCCTGGTTGTGCGCCGACGGATTGCATGATATTGCACTCACGCTTAGCGGAGGCAGTCAGCCAATCCGGGTCATCAGGTTTAGAAAAAGCTATGGAAGAGCTCGGGAAATTTGTAAAGGGACGGGTAGTGGTTAAGGTAGGGGATCTCACCAAGGAGGATGCAGAGGCAATCGTCAATGCGGCCAATGGCTCGTTGATGGGTGGAGGGGGCGTTGACGGGGCGATTCACCGGGCAGGAGGGCCGGAAATAAAAAGAGAGTGCAGAGAGATTCGCCACACTAGGTTTCCGGATGGGCTACCAACCGGCCAGGCGGTTATGACCACAGCGGGCAGGATGGCGGCGAAGCATGTGATTCATACCGTAGGACCAGTCTTTGGTGGTGGTGGAAGGGGGAAGGCGGAACAATTGGCAGCCTGCTATCGGAATTCCTTGAGTCTTGCTGTAAGGAAAGGGCTAAGGACTATTGCCTTCCCGGCCATCTCGACAGGTATCTATGGTTATCCTCTCGATGAAGCGGCACAAGTCTCCTCTCGAGCTATAGAAACATTCCTCACTACTGACGCCTCTATTCAGGAGGTTCGGCTGGTCTTTTTTAGTCGTCAAGATGCCGAAATGTTCTTAGAAAAACAGTCATTTAAATGAAAAAAGAAATAGAACTCATTATGTTTGATCTGGATGGGACGCTTGCGGATACGGGACAGGATTTGACCAGGGCGCTAAACCATGTGCGCGCTCGTTTCAACCTTGAACCTCTCCAAGATAGGCTGATTCACGGTTATGTCGGCCGCGGATCGGAATTTTTGCTGCGAAGCTTTCTGCCGGAGAAAATTCAGCTCAGGTTTGAAGAGGCGTTGCGTTTATTTCTTGACCACTACGAAGAACACCTATTGGATACAACGGTACTTTATCCTAGCGTCGAAGAGACTCTCCGCTATTTCAGAGAGAAGAAAAAAGCCGTTGTTACCAACAAGTACCATCGTTTCACATTACCCGTGTTGAAGGGGTTAGGGATAGACGGCTGGTTTGATGCTATCTTAGGTGGGGACAATGTTCCGCGGAAAAAGCCGGATCCTGCTCCTTTGCATCAGGTGCTCCATAGATTCGGAGTGAGCCCGACGAGGGCCGTTATGGTCGGAGATAGCGAAACGGATATGGAAGCAGGTAAGAGAGCTGGGGTTCATACCTGTGGCGTGAGTTACGGTCTGGGAAGACGAGAAGAAATGATGAAGTCTGAGCCTGATTTTTTTATTGATGATCTGCATCAGTTAACGGAATATTTTTGGTAACAACCGACCCTGAAGAAAAAACGTCACGAAGGAGGAATTGTATGGCAGCTACGATCCCTGAAAAATATAGAGATCTTTTCGCCAAAAAGGCGTTTGCCCAACTTGCTACCGTGATGCCGGATGGCAGCCCCCAGGTTACCCCTGTTTGGTGCGATCTGGACGGCGCCGATATCCGTATCAACACGGCCAAGGGCCGTGTCAAGGACAGGAATATGCGCCGTAACCGCGCAGTAGCTCTTGCCATTGTGGACCCTGATAACCCTTACCGTTACCTGGCCGTGCGTGGTGAAGTGGCGGAAATAACGGAACGGGGGGCCGACGCCCATATCGATTTTCTGGCCAAAAAATACCTGGGAGCAGATAAATACCCTTATCGGCAGCCCGGTGAGGTGCGCGTCATCTACAGGATTTGCCCTGAGAAATTTTCAACCATGGGTTAATGATGCCGGTTCTTCGCGCCAATAACCGGATTCGTCGTTGTTGATGGTGTCAAAAATACCCTTCGCCCAGGGCAATCGTCGGCTCCCGTCGGCAACAAGCCACTGGAGCACTTTACCTCTCGTTGGGCTTTCCTCATCTCAATGATTGGTATTGCCGTAGGGACCGGCAATATCTGGCGCTTTTCCCGACTACTGTTACGGTCGTCAAATTTTGTCTTGGGCTTCTCTCCCTTTGCCTAAGTGAGCGGCGGTCAGTGCTGCCGGCAGGCGAGACGGGGAGAAACGATTCAGGGCCGCCAGCGCAGCTACTTTGTAACACTCTGCTAGGGTGGGGTAATTGAAGACATTGTCCACGAAAAAATCCAGCTTGCCTCGGTACGACATGACGGTTTGACCGATGTGGATCAACTCTGTCGTACCATCCCCGATACCATGCACTCCCAACAGTTTACGGGTTTTGCTATGAAAAAGTAATTTTAACATCCCGACCGTATCGCCGATCAATTGCCCGCGCGCAATCTCGCGATATCGGGCGACACCAACCTCATAAGGTACCCTGTGGCTTGTCAGTTCCTCTTCATTGCGGCCTACCATGGAGATTTCCGGAATGGTGTAAATCCCGTACGGTAATAGCTCTTTAGTGGTTCGGCAAGGAAGACCGAAGGCGTGACAGGCGGCATGACGACCCTGCTGCATAGAGGTGGAAGCCAGGGCCGGAAAACCGATCACGTCTCCCACGGCATAGATGTGGGGAACCGAAGTTTGAAAATGTTTGTTTGCTCGAAGTCTCCCCCGCTTGTCGCGTCGTATGCCAACTTGATCGAGAGCGAGACCTTCGGTGGCTCCCACCCGGCCGACTGAATAGAGCAAACTGGAAGTAACGATCTCCTTTCCACTTGCCAGGTGGACGATTACCCGCTTGCCCGCTGCTTTTTCAACCGAAACTACTTCTTCCTGGAGCCTGAGGGTCACCCCGATGTTGCGCATGTGGTACTGGAGCGCCTCGATAATCTCGGTGTCGACAAACTCAAGCAGACGCGGGCGTCGGTCCACCAGGACGACCCGAATGCCCAGTGCGGCTAAAATAGAAGCGTATTCGCATCCGATCACGCCTCCGCCGACGATGGTCAAAGACCTCGGGAGCCGGCTCAGCGTCAGAAGCTCCTTGGTGTCAATAATCGTTTCCCCGTCAAAGGGGACCGCCGCAGGATGAGCGGGCTCGGTCCCGACGGCGATCACAATGGTATCGGCGATATGTTTGAGGGTGGTTCCGGATTGTTGGATGACCAGATGGTGAGGGTCTAGGAAACTTGCGCTTCCAGTTATAAATTCCACCTGGTTCCTGAACAACTGATTCCGGATGATCTGTTGTTCCGCTTCCATCACGTGGTGGCAGCGGAAGGTGAGATCCGCCATCGTAATCTTCTGTTTCAGGCGGTAACCTGCGCCGTAGAAGCCGCGCTGTTTGAAGCCGGAGAGGTAGAGTACTGCCTCTCGTAGGGACTTACTGGGAATCGTACCGGTATTGATGCAGATCCCACCTACGGCTTCCCTGCGTTCTATAATCCCCACCTTTTTGCCCAGCTTTGCGGCCTGGATGGCTGCTTTCTGTCCGGCAGGGCCGGAGCCGATCACCAGCATATCATAGTGGGCCATGGTGCTTTCAGAAGTCCTTTTTATTTAGTCGCTTACCTGGGAAGCCTACCCCAGTCAGCGGAGGCCGGTCAACACAGACTCTCCAAGAATGGCCTTGCCAAGCCCTTCCCGCGTCGCTTCCGACATTGGGCATTTGTCCCGTGATGATTTTTCTTTCGTGGTTACCTAAAGGAAACGTTGAAATCAACCGGGGGTAAGTCGGCGCTCGAGGCGGCGTGCGTACCGCGACATGCTGTACGTGCAGAGCCAGTAGACGACAGCGATAAAGAGATAAAGCTCGAATGGTCGAATCTCGCGATTGTTCACAATCTGTGCGGCCTTGGTGAGGTCGACGTAACCGATGATAGACGCCAAAGAGGTATCTTTGAAGAGCACGATGAACTGGGTGACCAAGGCGGGGATCATATTTCTCAGCGCTTGAGGGAGAACCACACAACGCATAGTTTGGCTTTGAGTTAGGCCTGTAGAGGTGGCTGCCTCTAACTGCCCTCGTGGTATGGACTGGATACCTGCTCTGACTATCTCGCCGAGATATGCGGCTTCAAAAACAATGAAGGCAGCCAGTGCGACGCCATACACCGGAAGCGGTATTCCGAGCAGAATCGGGATGGCAAACCAGAACCAGAAGATCACCATGACGAGGGGCACGCCGCGGAAGAAGGCCACATAGATTGTCGCCGGGATTCGAGCCCAAGGGGAACGGGCCAGCCGTCCCAATCCTATGAGAAGCCCGAAGATGGATCCAAAAAAGATAGCAGGAAGTGCCAGTCTGAGTGTGCCGCCTGCGAAATCTCCAAAGCCGAGGAGGCCTTGAATGATCAAAAACTCGAAATTATCTATGAGGACACGAAAGTCCATAATCAATACCTAGCACGGCCGGCTCCGCCGATGAGTCCAGGGATGGCGGATCGGCGCTCCACCACTTCCATGATGACTGAAATACCGAGACAAAGAACCAGGTAGATGGCGGTTCCGGCCGTTAAGGCCTCAAAGGCCTTAGCCGTGTAGGCCTCGATCTGGCGTGTTTGAAACGTCAGTTCGGCGACGCCAATGGTTAGTGCTAAGGACGAGTTTTTCAAGAGGTTTAAGGATTCGTTGGTGGCAGGTGGAATGATCAGACGCATCGCAATGGGAATGACAACGAAACGATAGGACTGGGTCACGGAGAGCCCGGTTGAGGCAGCGGCCTCAAACTGGGCCTTAGGAATAGACTGAATTCCCGAGCGAATCACTTCGGAGAAGCGTGCCCCGTGGTAGACCCCCAATGCGAACATGCCTGCCCAGAACTCAGCGTTGTGGCTGAAGAGCCAGCCCTGAACCGGCCTAGGGAGAAGCGGCGGGACTCCGAAGTACCAGAAAAACATCCAGACAAGGAGCGGAACGTTCCTGAAAAATTCGACGTAAACGACTGCAGCCGCACGCAACGGGCCCCAAGGTGCGGTACGGAGCGCACCTGATAGGATTCCTAGTGTAACGGCAAGCAACCACGCCAGGGCCGAGATCTCGAGTGTCGTGGTGATTCCCTGGAGTAGCCAGACCCCAGATTGGCCGCTCCAGAGCACACTCCAATCGAACTGATAATTCACTTTTCAGTGATGACCCTTTATTTCGGTACCACCTGCATCTGAAGGAAGCGCCTGATCTCTGTCGTCAGCGGATAGGGCACCTCACCCTTCAAGCCGAACCACTTGTCATAGAGCTTGAAGTATCTGCCCGACTCGATGGCTTCCATAAGGCCGACGTTGACCAGCTGCCGAAAGTCGGAATCATTTTTCCTCAGCGCAAAACCGTAGGGCTCATAGGAATAAAAACTTCCGACGATCCTCCACTTGTTCGGTCTGCGAGCCTTTGCTCTTAGCCCTGCAAGCTGGATTCCGTCATTGGTGTAGGCATCCACCTGGCCCTGGATAAGTGCCTGGAATGCAGCCGGTTGATCAGGAAACTCTTTCAGACGGGCGCTCGGTATGCGCTCCCGAATAATCCTAGCATTGGTTGAACCTTGTTGAGCAGCGATGCGCTTACCTGCGATGGATTTGATCCCCCGGATAGGGCTGGTCTTGTTGACGAGAAACTGAGCACCGGTGACGAAAAACGTCAGACTAAAATCCACACTCTCGCGCCGCGAGCGCGTGTCTGTCATCGTCTCTGCGATCAGATCCACGGCGTTCGACGTTAGGAGTGGGATACGAGTCTGAGGGGTGGATTCTTTCTTCGTTACCCTGATAGGCCTGCCGAGCTTCCGAGAAATGACCGGTATAACTGTTTGCTCGACGAGGTCGATGGAGAAACCCACCCACTCATTTTTCTTATTGATGAAACCGAAGGGGGGGGAGCCGGTACGGGTCCCGATCGTCAAGGTCCCGGTGCGTTTGATTTTCTGCAGCGTGGTCTCGGCGAACGCCAATCCGGGACCACACAGGTACGTCAGTACCAGCGCAAAACCAAAGCTGAGCAGTCGTTTCATGAGAGCACCCTCCATTTCTGTTTTCCTCTTAATGAGAAAGTATTTTACTGAGGAAGAGCTTTGTCCGGTCAGACTCCGGTGAAGCAAAAAATCTCTCCGGCTCGTTCTCTTCCACAATCCGCGCCTCATCCATAAAAATTACACGGTGAGCCACTCGTCGAGCGAAGCCCATTTCGTGGGTGACTACTATCATTGTCATCCCTTCACTGGCCAGGTCCGTCATAACCTCAAGTACCTCATTGATCATCTCCGGGTCCAGCGCGGAGGTAGGTTCATCAAAAAGCATGATCTTGGGTTGCATAGCCAGCGCACGGGCGATGGCTACTCTCTGCTGTTGACCGCCTGAGAGAGTGGCCGGGTGGGCACCGGCCTTATCAGGGATCCCTACCCGCTCCAGCAGGGTCATGGCGATATTATTTGCCTCGGCGCGCGTAAGCCCTTTGACCTTAAGTGGGGCGAGGGTGACGTTATCCAGTACGGTCATGTGAGGGTAAAGGTTGAAAGATTGAAATACGATTCCGACCTCAGTACGAAGGCGTGCAAGATTCAAGGCGGGGTCTGAGAGAGAAAGCCCGCCCACTAGGATCACACCTGACTGTATGGACTCCAGTCTGTTGATGCAGCGAATCAGAGTACTTTTCCCGCTTCCACTTGGACCACAGACGACCACGACCTCGCCCGTTTCAACTTTCAGGTTGATATCCTGTAGGACCTGGAGCGATCCGTACCACTTGTTAACATGCTGAAACTCAACCACGGGAACCGAGATATCTTCCTTAGTAACAGATTTGCAAATTGTCGGATGGCATACTATATCATCTTAAACAATTTGCAACTTATCTAGGATGCTAAGGATGGACCTGCCCTGGTAGAGACGGTAGCTTTATGGATTTTTATTTTGTGCGCCATGGTGAAGCGAAATCAACCGCGGAAGATCCACAACGTCCGTTAAGTCATCACGGCCGGAGAGAAGTAGAAAACGTAGCTGCCGGCTTGGTCGCGAGAAAGATTAAGATTGCAGAGATTCTTCATTCCGACAAGCTAAGGGCGAAGCAAACGGGTGAGATTCTAGCACAATCCCTTTCGCTCAGATGTGATGTTCGTGAGGTAAACGGTCTATCGCCTCAGGATGATCCCGCCATTGCGGTTGCCGAGTTAGAGGCGGCGGAGGCGCCGTTGATGCTGGTAGGGCATCTTCCTCATCTTAATCGGCTGGTCTCTATGCTGCTTGCGGATGGTTTGAAACGAGAGAATCTCGATTTTCCCTCTGCGACGGTGGTGTGTCTCTCGCGCGAGAATGGAGCTTGGAAACTGAGATGGTCCCTCAGTCCGAAAACGGCTTGAGAGTTGACCACAGTACAAAGATGTTCTAAGAAAAACTATCTAAACTAGGGCCTGCGGGGCTGGGCGGGCGAAAGGATATGACTATGGCTTCAGACACCCTGAGTGTTGTTGATAACAGGACCGGCAAAAAATATGAATTACCTATCCAGAGCGGGACGGTCAATGCCATTGATCTGCGTCAAATCAAGGTCTCGGAAGACGATTTTGGTCTGGTTAGTTACGACCCAGGTTTCACCAACACTGCTGCCTGCCAGAGCACGATCACCTATATCGACGGAGAACATGGAATTCTGCGCTATCGCGGTTATCCGATTGAGCAGTTAGCTGAGAAGAGTAGCTATCTAGAGACGGCCTATCTGGTCCTATACGGTGAACTCCCCACGAAGACCCAATTGGAAACATGGGGCTACGAGATCACTCACCACTCCATCCTGCATGAAAACATAAAAAAATTCATTGATGGGTTCCATCATGATGCCCACCCGATGGGAATGCTTGTGAGTGCCGTGGGGGCATTGTCAACGTTTTACCCTGATGCCAAGAACATATTCGACGTCGAGTCACGCAAGATGCAAACGAGCCGGCTTATCAGCAAAATGCCGACTCTGGCTGCATTCGCATATCGCCACAGCACAGGGATGCCCTATGCCTACCCGGATAATGATCTCAGTTATACCGGAAACTTTCTCAACATGCTGTTTAAAATGACCGAACTCAAGTATCAGCCGGATCCGGTTCTGGAGAAGGCTTTAGACATTCTTTTCATTCTGCATGCGGATCACGAGCAGAACTGTAGTACCCATGCGATGCGGGGTGTGGGGAGTTCGCAATCCGATCCCTATTCGGCCGTTGCTGCGGCATCAGCCGCGCTTTACGGGCCGCTGCACGGCGGTGCCAATGAGGCCGTACTCAGGATGCTGACGGAGATCGGTTCTAAAGATAAGGTACCGGCGTTTGTCAAAACGGTAAAGGAGGGGCGTGGCAGATTGATGGGGTTTGGCCACCGAATTTACAAGAACTATGATCCCAGGGCCAAGGTTATTCGGCGGGTTGCCGAAATGGTCTTTGAGGTTACAGGGCGCAACCCCCTGTTGGATGTTGCCCTTGAGTTGGAACACATCGCTTTGCAAGATGACTATTTCATCAAACGCAAGCTTTACCCAAACGTAGATTTCTATACAGGGCTCATCTATCAATCCATTGGATTTCCGGTAGATATGTTTCCTGTCCTATTTGCCATTCCTCGTACTTCAGGGTGGATCGCTCAGTGGGAGGAGATGCTCACTGATCCGGAACAAAAGATTGCGCGTCCGAGACAGATCTACAAAGGTCATGAGGCGCGCGACTACCTCCCGATGAATAAGAGAAGGTAAAAAGCGGTCCCTACTCACTTCGGTGTTGAAACCTTCTTGCTACCACCTCTGCAACGTCAGATCCGACCTGATGTTCGGTTTTTTCGTTTAAATCGTTCACTCCTGTCGTTTGTTTGACCTTCCGGGTAGCGCTTGATATAGGCAGGTTCGTTGTTTTGCACAGTTTTCTCCGGTCTTAAAGGCGGGTTCTGAAGGCAATTGGGATCGGAACATTCGCAATCGCAATCTGGGTGAATTGGAGACTTACCAGGAGTATAGGTGACTGATTTCTCGCCTTTGGAGAGGCAAAGCCGATCCCCATAATCAAAAACGGTTTGGCAGAGGCGATTCAGGATCAGGCCAAACCGTTCTCTCATTAGAGGTGGGCTACAGCCGTACGCTAGGAGGAAAAAAGTGATTATCGATACCCATTTTCATGCGTTTCCAGAAAACTACCTTAAGCTTGCACCCAACGTGTCCAGAAATGATGTCAGGGGGGTTGGGTTTCATGCCTTCAATCATCAAGAGTATCTCGATGTCATGGACAAATATGGCGTTGATGTAGGTATACTCTCATGCACGGCCGGACACATTGAAAAGGCTCCTCATAGGGAAAGGTCCTTGGAGCTATGCAAGGTACTTAATGATTCCTTTGCAGACGCTCATGCTAAGTATCCCCACCGATTCAAGGCCTTCGCAAGACCTCCCATGGTTCACATGGACGACTGCATCAAAGAACTTAAAAGATGCTTTGACGATTTGGGATTACACGGGACGATGCTTCCCACGAATCTTGCTGGTAGATATCTAGACGACCCCGAATTTAAGCCGTTTTGGAATGAGATTGAGAAGATTGGAAAACCTCTATTCCTCCATCCTACCAACTCGCCCTGTGACCCCAATTGGAATAAATTCTCTCTGCACCAGAAAATACTCTGGCCTGCTGATAGTACATTGGCCATTTCCCGAATTGTTTATAGTGGGACATTTGACCTTTACCCAAAACTCAAACTAATCGGATCACACCTTGGTGGAATGATCTTTAACTACCTTGACCGGCTGAACTGGCGCGAGGGGAACCTTCAGTGCAAGGGACAACCGGAAGATTATTTGAGAAGGATCTATTATGACACTGCGGGGCCCGTAAGAACGCCGACCATAAAGATGGCGTGCGATACCGTTGGGGCGGATCAAATACTCTTTGGCGCGGATTATCCCCATGGCAGGGAGGGAAAAGACGATCAGTTTTATCCCATGACCCTCAAGGCCATGGACGCTCTTGATCTACCCATCGAAGACAAAGAAAAGATTTATTATAAGAATGCAGCGAGGCTATTTGGTTTCGAAGAAGGTTCATAAGTTCAGATTTCGATAATGCTGTCTTGCAGCTACAGGTGGTAGTGCTGTCTCCTAAGCCAAGTGCACTGCCATTTTGGGGAATCCGAAACAGCCGCTATACGTCATAGGCTAAACCGATGCTTTCATCAGTATGTTGAGCATTTAACCCCGTTTGACAGGGTAACTATGTGACCCTATAGTTTCTATGGTTTTTTGAGCTGTGACTCTACGAGGGTAAGTATCCGTGATCTCGATCCGTGGGCTCAACAAGACTTTTACCGTGGGTAACGGTGACGTCGCTGCTCTCAAGAGCCTTGAGCTCGACGTTGCGGAGGGTGACTTTTTTGTCATTGTCGGCGCGAGCGGCTCCGGCAAGACAACCCTCCTGCGTTGTGTGGCTGGGCTGGAGACTCCCGACGGGGGAGAAATCCGCATTGCCGGCCGACCGGTTTTTTCCGAACACCCGCCTACGTTGGTGCCACCGCAAGCACGCAACCTGGGCATGGTTTTTCAGTCTTACGCCGTGTGGCCTCACCTGACGGTCTTTGAAAATGTAGCGCTACCCTTAAGAGAGGGCACCCAAAAGATTGCGCGTAAGGATATCAAGACCCGGGTGCAGCAAGCGCTGCGTATGGTGCAGCTGGACGAACAGGCGGAGCGTTCGTCCACGCTCCTGAGTGGTGGGCAACAGCAGCGTGTGGCGTTAGCCCGTGCCATCGCGGTTAACCCGAGAGTCTTACTGATGGATGAACCACTTAGCAACCTGGACGCCCGGCTGAGAGAGGAGGTCCGTGGTAAAATCCGGGAACTGGCGAAACAGTTGGGGGCGACCGTGCTGTACGTTACACACGACCAGGTTGAAGCCATGGCCATGGCCGACAAGATCGCAGTCATGAGCTTCGGCGAGCTTCTACAATCCGGGGAACCCATGGAGCTCTACCGAAACCCTAACCGTGTAGAGGTCGCTGAGTTCTTTGGCTCGGTCAACTGGCTTCAAGGCAAATGGGTGCAGCCTAAGCTCGTTAAAACCAAGATAGGCGTTCTGGAGACTTTCGGCAATGGGAATCCGGGGGATCAAGTTACCATCGGTTTTAGGCCGGAATCTATAGCGATTGTCGAGGAGACACTCCATTCCCGACTCAATAACTTTGAAGCGACCCTGCGCACGAGTACCTTTTTAGGTGATCAGTTCGTCTACAATGCTGGAGTTAATGATCAATTGCTTGTGGGTAAGAGCCGCACGATCCCACGCCTCGGAAGCCAGAAGCTCAACTTATATGTGGACCCCGCTGACATTATGGTCTTCCCTAGGACAGAGAGAACAGGTAGCACAATGTCTCCATTGGAGTCGACCGGGGTAATGCCCGGTGCATAGGCGAAAAATTTGGACTCTCCAACGGCCTGCGCCTAACTGGAACACCACGTTTTTTACGGTAGAGCCGATCAAGGCTTGACTTACATGGACTTAATCCATAAAGTCTGGCGGTCTTAGTGGTAATCTCAAACAAAAAGGAGGGAAAAGGCATGTTTGACGGACACAAATGGATAAGGACAGGTTCGACCTTGGCCGTAGCGTCCGCTTTCAGTCTCCTGCTCGTTGCCCAGACGCTATGGGCTCAAGAGAAGAAAACACCCGCGCTCGCCCAGTTGATCAAAGGGGCGAAGAAAGAGACCACCCTCAGGGGTATGTGGTCGTCGCGCAGCCTAGGCGGGAGCAAGGGATTTTCACATATCGTAGCCGCCATGAACAAGAAATACGGGCTCAACATAAAGCCTGAGTTTACCCCGGGCCCGAGCATGACACGTATGATTGGCAAGCTGACGCGGGAGTTGAAGGCCGGCCAGCCCGCCAGCACCGATGTATACTGGGGCAACTCTGGGGGTATGCTACGGTCCTCGAAGGTCGGTTTGATGAGGAGCATGAACTGGCTGGCCTATCTAAGCCGACCCATGTTGAAGGAAAAGGGGTTCAACCCTGTTGCGCCTAAGGGCATGGGCTTGGCCTCGGCCTCCACCCTGGTTGGCGTTATGTATAATTCCGACAGGGTCAAGGGCAAAGACATCCCGCGCACCCTGGCAGACACCCTGAAGCCCAAGTGGAAAGGGAAGATCGCTTCGACCCCCTACGCAGCAGGGATGCGGGAGTTTGCCATGCCCGACCTCCTGGGCAAAGAAGCCATGATCGAATTTACGAAGAAGCTCTCGAAACAGATCAGCGGTCTCATACGCTGCGGCGATGACCAGAAAATTCTGAGCGGCGAGTTCTTGATGCTGGTTCTAACCTGCGGCGACCAGTACGTCAACCAGGCAAAGCGTACCGGAACGCCGCTCGGGTATTCCGTCCTGAGCGATGCGACCGTGTCTCACACCCGATATGGTGGCGTGCCCAAGAATTCGCAGGCTCCGAATGCAGCCGCGCTGTTCGTCGTCTATTTGCACAGCCCGGAAGGTCAGAAATGGATGTGGGAGGTGAACGGCTTCGATTTTCATCTCTACCCCAAATCACATGTAAGAACCGTCCTGGATGGCGCTCGGCGTAAGGGTGCGAAGGTCGTCATCAATTCACCGCAGTGGCTGGGGAAAAACAAAACCTACCGTAAAACCCGGAAGGAGCTCCAAAAAATCTTGCGTCGCAAAGCAAAATAGAAAAACCAGCCAGACAGATATGAAAGTGCTCTGGGTAAAATACGGGAGTCGGAAATAGTAGGAGTTAGAATCCCTTTTATCCCCTGCGTGAGGTTAGGGGCTTCTAACTCCTGATTCCTAGATTCTGCATTCAGTCTCTTTTCCCGTTTGCCAAAGTAGACTCCGCCATGGAAACCGTTCTAAGACTGCCCCGTCTTCTGGCCGTGCGCCTGCAAATGTCGCCTCTACTGATGGCGCTAGCCACAATCCCTATGATTGTGATCGTGGTTCTGGTGTCGGTTCTTGTCTGGATCAGCTTTCAGACCGGAATCTTAGGGACGTCGGACGCTACCTACACCCTCCATAACTATGTAGACATACTAGGTGATCCGTTTGTCTCTCGTGTCGTTGCCAACACGATTGTCTTCACTCTGGTGACGACTCTCGTCGCTCTGGGTGTCGGCCTTCCGGTTGCCTGGCTCACGGAGAGAACGACCCTGCCGGGCAAAGGCGCTGTATACACGATCATGACCCTTGGGCTTCTCATCCCGGGCATCTATACAGCGATGGGATGGACATTCATCGCGCACCAACGTATCGGCTTTCTCAACCGTTGGCTCGTGGATATTTTTGGCCTCGACCAGGGACCGATCAACATCGCGACACCCGTCGGTATGGGATTCGTCCAGGGACTCAGCCTGGCAGCACTGGCCTTTATTCTCACGGCCCAGATGTTCCGCGCGATGAATCCATCACTCGAGGAAGCGGCGAAGATTCACGGTATGGGCTTCTTCGCTACGGTTCGGCGTATCACGCTACCCCTGGCTTTTCCAGCGATCCTTGCGGCCTTCATCTACATGGTGACTATCGGGATTGCTACATTCGATATACCGGCCATCATTGGACTTAGCAACCGTGTTTACATGCTCAGCACCTTCGTCTATTTGAAAGCAAACCCGGGGGACGACGAATTTCCAGAGCATGGTATCACTGCGGCCCTTGGGGTCCTGATGATCGTGGTAGCTCTGCTTCTCACCTGGTGGTACAGCCAGGTCCTGCGCCAGGGGCATCGCTATGAGGTCGTGACGGGAAAAGGCTATAGACCGGCTCTCATCGATCTGGGCCGGTGGTCTCTTGTGGGGTGGGCCTTCATCACGCTTTACCTCCTGGCATCCAAACTGGTACCTCTCTTGTTGATTGCGTATGCCGCATTCATACCTTATTTGGCGCCGCCGTCATATGCGATGCTCAGCCGCGCGTCACTGCAAGCCTTTTATGACATGGACTGGAATCTGGTGGCGCGAGGGCTAGGAAACACAGCCATTCTCGTAGCTGTCGTACCCTTGGTGGTACTGCTGTTGGCCTTTTGTATCTCATGGCTCATCGTGCGATCAAAAAGCCGCGCGCGGTATGCCCTTGAGTTCGGCGCTTTTTTGCCCCATGCCTTACCTGAGGTCATCTTGGCGATCGCGGCATTGCTACTGGCTTTGTTTGTGCTCAAGGGTGTTGTGCCCTTGTATGGGTCTGTCTGGCTAATCGCTATCGTTTACATGGTTTCACGACTGGCATTTGCGACCCGCGTGATTAACGGCTCTCTTCTACAAATCCACCGGGAACTTGAAGAGGCGGCCTACACCGCGGGTCTTTCCACCGCTCGAACGTCCTGGCGAATTCTGGTACCCTTGTTACGCCCGACGCTAATGTCGGTGTGGATCTGGTCGGCTATCCTCGTCTACCGGGAACTTACCGTGGCTGTTTTCCTAGTCGGCCATGATAGTATCACTCTCCCTGCCGTCATCTGGAGCTACTGGTTCTCCGGCGCAACCAATCAGGCGGCCGCTGTGACCTTGCTCATGACGCTGGTGCTGACACCGCTCATTTTGATTTTCTGGTGGTTTGGCCGTCGCCACCTCATCCCCGAGTCCTGACATTTCGAAGGTCTCTACGCCGCGAGCGCTGGTTCACAGTGTCATACCTCTCATTGCTCCGGGCGTCTTCAACAGCTGGTTGTGAATCGGTAAGCCTTCCTAATGCGAGGTCGCGACGGCCTTGACGCACTGCATACCAAGAATACGGTGATTTCTACGATGGTGTGACAGTTCTGGAGCCATAGTTGGGTTACTGAGATGGCTGCGCTAGGGGCGTGATTATCGGAGGTTGGCTCGAAACCCTGAAAACATCGCTAGTGTACTGTCTCACGCTGTTGGTACTCTATCCGAAGTACACCACCACGAAGGACACGAAGAGCACGAAGGAAGACAATAGCCTCTTGAAATCCGGTTGCTCTTCTAATCCGGTTGTCCGTTCTTCGTGTCCTTGGTGCGCTTCGTGGTGAATAGAGAAACATGGGTCGACCATCATGGCTACGGATAGGCACCATGCCGGCGGGATGAGAACCTGCAGTGATGTCTTGGGAACTAGGGTCTTTCGCATGAGATTTCATTCCCGGATTCTAAACTGTTACGTTGGAGAAAAAGTACCTTCATTTAACAGGCACTACACTAGTTGTATTAGGTTTCGTGAACTTCTGGCTCGTAGAAATGTACGAGCCCGCAACCGGTAGCCCAAGGAACCACCGGCTCGTAGGCTAGGAGTTTCGCTTTCCAGGTGGGGACCATCCCGGCGAGAGTAATCCAGGTTCGAACCTCGTGGGCTCCAGAGCCACCCTCCGAGATGTCTGAATGTCGGTATGTTTCTAGTTTACACCTGTCACCGTCGTTTACCGCGCTCAAAAATTGTCGGTCGAAAGGTATATTTATTTTACCTGCCTTGGGTTCACCAGGCCAGTGAGACAGTCCCCCTGTGGCCAACAGTGCGACTCGTTTCGGCTCATGGTCCAGGGCTCTCCCCATCGCGTTCCCGAGGGCGTAGCAACGGTTTGCAGTAGGCATCGGTGGTGTCAAAGCGTTCACGATCAGGGGAACTACGGGGAGGTCCCATTGAGGAGTGAGAAAATGAAGCGGAACCATCGTGCCATGGTCGAATAGAAGTTCATCAGAAAAACTAAGGTCAAAACCGGATTCATAGGATGCCTCAAGCACTGCACATGATATCTGGAAATCACCAGGCACCTGTACCTGCGGGATACCGAGCCAAGGTTCTACAGGTCCTTTATAGCTGCCCGCTCGACCCAGACAGAAGGGAGGAATATTATCAAGAAAGAAATTTGTCCAATGTTCTACTGTGATCACAACCAATACGTCTGGTTTAGCTGCATCGAGTCTCCGCCCCAGTTCGCGATAGGCACTTAGAATCCTGTCGCGCTGGGCTTTTGGGGCGGCACGGGTCCATGCCGTGATCCCTGGTGCATGGCTTGCAGCACCTGCGAAGACAATCGCCATAGGTTTACTCCAAACCCGACAGGGCCTTGGCGTAATCTTCCGCAGAAACACCGTGGAAGAGAGTAAAAGGCCTAAGCAAGAGCGGATGGACTCCTAGCCTATAGAGCTTTCGCGTATCCACCTCAAGGACGGCTTTCTTTTCGTCATCCGTGAGATCATAGTGTGAGAGGAACGTGGTAGGCTCTTGTCTGAATTGATCTCTCTGTTCCGCATCGCGGTTCACATGGTGAATAAACTTTTGCAGTTGGTAAAGACTCATCTTTAATCTTTACGGGTTAAATCCCCGCAGCTTTCTGCGTAAAAACAGCTCATCTGTTTGCAGCTATCGGTTAAAA
>JBHHYU010000024.1:0-34078 GCA_046757725.1 Binatia bacterium | reverse complement strand
CTGATCCGAACCCAAACTATCTTCGCGAATTTTCGGCAACCTCTTATCGTAAAACAGAAACGTTGAGTTGAAAGTTCCCTATTAATTACTATTTATTTTACCACCCTGCCATTGGGTCTTACAACCCAGGTTCTGAATAAAAATTGATCGCGCCGCCCCAGGCGCAACCAACCGGAATATTGGCTCCTTGGAAAGATGTTCTGGGAGACATGCACACCTACCACATAAGTAAAGTGCAGCCACTTGAGGCTCACCGACAACAGCGGAGTTTGGTGCTGCTCTCCGGCAAAGGTAAAAGTCCTCGCTTCACAGGTTACACCTACCGGAATGGACTCCCTTTGCGATCGACCTCATTCATTTAACCGGTTTTCTCTGTAAAACAGATGGAGTCGCTCTGGTTTAGCCGTCAGATAAGCTACCTCGCCTGTCCGAATGCACAGCTCCCTTGGGATGCGAGCCACGAGGATAGTCCTGCCACTTCGGAGATGGAGGAATCTGTCCGACCCCAGGTCCTCAACTAACTCCACCACCCCATGAATCAATGAATGGTCGGGGTCGGTAAGTTGGATATTCTCAGGTCGTACACCCAAAGTCAGGGCTTCCCCTTGCGAGAGATCGAGAGACTTGGGAAACATCTCAGAAAGATCAATGGAATTATTACTAAACTTAAGTTGCCCTCTATCCCCAAGGATTCCTTCGATAAGGTTCATGGGAGGGCTACCGACAAAATGGGCCACGAAGGTGTTGGCAGGCTTATGGTAGATGGTTGAAGGTAAGCCACTCTGTTGGATCCCTCCCCGGTCAAGCACAACAATTTTATCTCCCAGGGTCATCGCCTCGGCTTGGTCGTGCGTCACATATAGAATCGTGGCGTGAAGTTTGCGGTGAAGGTGGGCCAGTTCAACTCGCATGCTCGTTCTCAGCGAGGCATCGAGATTTGAGAGGGGTTCATCAAAGAGGAAGAGTTTAGGCTGGCGCACGATGGCCCGTCCTAAGGCCACTCTCTGTTTCTGACCCCCACTGAGGGCCTGAGGCTTACGATCCAACAGGCCCTCTATTTCAAGGAGACGAGCTACCTCCCGAACTTTTCCGCTAATCTCTTCTTTAGCGACGTGCTTGAGACGTAACGAAAAGGCAAGATTTTCAAAGACGTTTTTGTGGGGATAGAGCGCGTAGCTCTGGAAGACAAAGGCAATATCGCGCTCACGGGGAGCCAGGCCGTCAATACGGCGAGAATTCAGTGAAATGCTCCCCGACGAGGGCCTCTCTAGGCCGGCGACGAGCCTGAGCAATGTACTTTTTCCACAGCCCGAAGGACCTAACAGAACGCAGAACTCCCCTTCAGTAACGTCAAATGAGATGTCGTGAAGGATTGTATTCGAACCGAAGGATTTAGAAATCTCTTTAACTACTAATCCAGAAATGATAGACCTCGTGAACCGAGTTTTAAAGCTTTGGGCTAACCCGCTGCCTTTTCTAACCCTTAATGGCTCCGGCTGACAAGCCCCGTACAATCCTCCGCTGAGAGACTAAAGTGAGAATGACCAGGGGAATCGTAGCGATAGTGGAGGCAGCCGCTATTTCCCCCCAGGGCATCGTATATTCCCCTGGGAAAAGGGCGATCCCCACAGGTAAGGTCTGGAGCCTTGGGTTCGTAAGAATCAGCAATGCAAAGAAAAACTCATTCCACGCCTGGATAAAAACCAGGATGGCTGCGGTGAAAAGCCCAGGTGCAGCTAATGGGATCACAACCTTCCACAGGGCTTGCAGCCGAGTACACCCGTCGATTAAAGCAGCTTCTTCAATCTCGCAAGGCAATTCCTTGAAAAAAGTTGTGAGGATCCACACGGCTAGCGGCAAAGAGAGAGCAATGTACGCCGCAATGATCCCGTGATAGCTGTTCAGCCAGCCGAAAGCATTCAATATTCTCCAGACGGGACCAGCGATGGCTATCTGTGGAAACATGGAGATAGCAAGTAAAAGCACGAGATAAAATCTGGTCCAGGTAACATTGTATCGTGCTAGGCCATAGGCTGCCAAAGAGCCGATGGTGATACTAAAGAGGGTGGTCATCCCGGCAACAATGGCACTGTTTGTCATGTATCTGAGCAAACCATAATGCTCCAGGGCCCCGCGATAGTAGCCCCAATGAAACGTGGGAATGATCTGAGGCGGTATAGCCGTGATCTCCGCGGGGCTTTTCCAGGAGGTAAGCACAAACCAGAGAAACGGGAGAAGACTCAATCCTCCTATCAGAAGAACCCAAAGAGGAAGAAGGGCCCTTTTCATCTCGCCTCCGCTCCCTCCAAAATGCGCGCACCAAACCAACGAATGTAGATAAGGCAAAGCAAAAGCGAGAGGGCAAAGACCATAACCGAGATTGTAGAACCATAACCGATCATCCCCTCGGCAAAGCTCTTTTTGTATCCGTAAAACTGAAGGACGTTGGTGGCATCTGCGGGCCCTCCCTGAGTCATAACAAAGACCAGATCAAAGACACGCAATGCATCGATGGTCCTAAAAAGCAAAGCCAGAAGAACCGCTGGCTTCACCAGAGGTAACGTGATGTAGCGAAATTTTTGACAGGTCGAGGCGCCATCGATACTCGCCGCCTCATAGAGCTCGTCAGGGATGGTCTGTAAACCGGCGAGGATAATGAGGGCCGCAAAAGAGGTCGTTTTCCAGATTTCTCCAACCATAATGGCAATCAGCGCCATTTCGGGATCGGCCAGGGGAGCAAGATAGCGATAGGTCTCACTTCCAAAGAACAAGAAGTTGAAAAGTCCATAGCGGTCATTGAAAATGAAGCGCCACATCTGGGCGGAAACTACCGTGGGGATCGCCCAAGGGATCAGCACCACCGCCCGAATGAGCCCCCGGCCTCGAAGGGACTCATTCAAGACCAGTGCCACACCGAGGCCCAAAAGGATCTCCAGAGGAACGGTTACCAACGCGAAGACGAGCGTTGTAAACACGGAGCTGAGGGCAACGGGATCGCTAAAAAGTTCCCGGTAGTTTTCCCACCCAATATATTGCTGCCCGAGCCACGGAAGCGTCAGAATTAGACGATAGAAACTCAGGCGGAAAGATTCGAAAATGGGGTAGAGAGTGAAAATCAGGATAAACAAGAAACTCGGCAGCACCAGTTGAACAGCAAGGTTACGGGAAGTTCTCATGGCGCATTTTTCTTCTTCAAGAGACCCAGAATTTTGTTCATATCTTTCGAGGCTGAGTGAGCTAACTGGTCGATGTCCGAGTCCGGCACGGCTATCGCCGAGCTAAAATAGCGCTGCATTACGTTGGACAACGGCGTATAGACGGGAGTTCGCGGCCGTGGAACGGCGCGCACGAAAGTTTGCCATAGAGAACGCAGCTGGGGATGTTTCTTTAGCACCTCAGGATCACGGTAGAGCGCCTTTCGAGCCGGAGCCCGTCCCGTAACAAGCGCAATCCTTTTTTGGACTTTCCTATTCGTCATGAAGGAGATAAATTTCCACGCCATGCCGGGTTTTCTTGAAAACCGGCTGATCCCTAACTGCCACCCACCGAGAGTAGCCACGCTCTTGCCACCCGGAAATGAGGGTAGAGGCATCATACCGACCTCGCCGGCCACCTTGGATTTCCCTGGGTCATTGGCGATGGCCCATGCATAGGGCCAGTTGCGATGAAAAATGGCTTTCCCTTGTGTAAACAGAGCTAAAGATTCAGACTCCTGGTAGGCTAAGACTCCTCGATGGGAGATGCCACGAATGATCTCGTCGCGCACAAATTTAACTGCCTCCTCAGCCTTCCGACCATGGAGCCTCCCCTGCAGTTTCTTCTCGTCCCAAAGCGATCCCCCATTACTCAGGATAAACTCCATCATGTTGCATATGAGACCTTCATACTGCTTAAACTGGCCGGAGAAACCTGTGAGATGAGCAGCTTTTTCTTTAGCCAGAATAGCCTTAGCCTGCTTTACGAGCTCCGGCCAGGTCCGGGGAGGAGAAAAACCGTATCTCCGCAAAAGATCCTTACGATAGTACAGCAATCCTGCGTCGACAAAAACCGGGATACCATAAATCCCGCCTTCATAGGTATTGGCACGTATGGGGGCATCGAGGAATTTTTGCTGCTCCACACCGGTAAAAACTCGATCTAGGGATAGCGCCCATCCGGCTGCGGCAAATTCCGCAGGCCAGATGACATCCATAAAAAACACATCCATCTCGGGATCGTGGTTTTTTAACTTCTGAGTGACCAGGTCATGAAATTCCGTTGCGGAGGCTGGACCGACTTCACGGACAATCTTGGTCCCCGGATTCCGCGCCTCAAAATCCGCAATTGCGCGCTGCCAAACTCGCGGGATCTGCGGCTTCCAGGTAACAAAGTGAATCTTGTTCTGTGCGGCTAAAAACGGGGACGGTAATAAGACAACCAAAAAAAGTGTTAGTCCTACAAGACCGGCTACGACTACGGCTCCGCGCCTTTTTTCAAACCGGCTGCGAGGGGTTCCTGCGCTCAGCGCTTCCCTCGGAGATTCAATCCATCTCAGATGCCACCGACCCTTCATTTTCCCAGAAAGAGAATCTTTGGAGGAGATACGGCTTGTTTTGCGCAAATGTCTTCGCCTGGTCCTGCACAACCATTTCCGCCTGGTGATTGCTGAGGTTCATGACCTGCTTGCAGTAACTTTTGGTGCGGCCAAAGTAAATTGGGGCAATGATATCTACCAATCGCCTTCTGTTCCTCTGCCACAATTGGAATACACAGGCAAAGTCATACAGGACCTTGCACCATAAGTCGGCATCAATCTCCTCATCTTGATTGGCTTCCCAACTTTTATGGATCTGCTCCAGCCTTGCCATGTTCCTCGGATTCAGGATCTCCTTATACATGGGCCGAAAATGGTTGAACCCTTCTATGAACTCCGAGTGCAGCTTACCCAGGCTCACAGGCACAGTCTCTAACCGAGGCTCCTGCTCCTTCTTGTTGTTGATAGGCACCAGATGGATAGGGTTATCCCTGCGCCAGTTCCGTTCATACTTGCCCATCAGGTAGAACAACGTGCTCACGACCTGCTGAAACATGGGACCTAAATCGGAAGCCGGGTCTTTAGGGTTATGGATCTTTGCTCCCAGATAGGTCTGTGCCACCTTGTAACCTTCGTTGATAGCACAAGTCGTCATCCAGATATCGATCCCGAATCTAGCCGTATCCGTTTCCCAGACATCCGCTCCCCGGTAAAAGGCAGCGAGTTCCGGTGAAAAGGCGAAATCCCCCCCAATCGGCTGTCGCACATCCACACCATAAAGCGACCGGGTCATGGGATAGACAATGTGATTGGTAATGGTGCCATCAAATTTATGCCTTCGGTAAAACGGGACGACAAACTCTGCAGTTTGGTCCAGGATAGGTTCCAGCAATAGCTTGATCCACTCCGGCGTGATGCTGCGCAAGTCCGAGTCTACCACGGCCACCGCTTTTGCATTGAGGAGGTTAGCTACCTCAAAAACAGCACGGAAAGAGGTACCCTTGCCCGGCATCCCGCGATAGATGGTCACGCGCTTCTGAACCTCCTCCGGACTGGCAGCCTGGTAAGCATGTTCCCGCGTATCATCCAGCGATCCCCCGTCCGCAAGAAAGATCGCTGATTTATATTTAGGAAAATGCGCAGCCAGCCCCTTGCCCGCCTGCTCCACAACAAAACCTATGGTATCCTCATTGTTGAAGCTGGGTATGCCTACCAGAATGTCGACACTCTTGATTTTATCGACCCACATGTGAACATTTTCTCTGAGCGCAGAGGGGTATTTTTTCATAGAGACAAGCCTTCTAACCAACCCGATGACCGCGCTTTGGCCTCGTTAGCAGGAACGGGCTGCAGCCTGATCCGCAAACCAGATGAGTCGTCCCGACACGGGTTGAACAAGCTGTGCCGGAAGATTTTTAGACGCCCCTCTCTTTTGTAAAACATTTCTCAGGATGTTTGCCTTGTTTTTCCCTGCAACCAGAAAAAGAACGTTAGCGGCCTGGTTGAGTACAGGTAAAGTCAGCGTCAGGCGGTGGGCCATCAGCTTCTCAACATAAAGCGACGCAACCAGACTCCGAGTCTCGTTGAGGGCGGCGCTCCCGGGAAACAGAGACGCCGTGTGTCCGTCGTCTCCTAAGCCCAAGAGAATCAAGTCAAACCTTGGAGGCTGATCTTTTACAAGGTTAAAGAACTCCTTTAGACTATCTTCATATCTTATCGCCGCTACAGGGGGATCTAACTCTCCCGCCATTCGATGGATCGACTCCGCGGGAATAGCAATCTTGGAGAGCAGAGTCTCGCGAACCAGCCGATAGTTACTTTCAGGATGCTCTGGGGAAACGCAGCGTTCGTCTCCCCAGAACAGATGGACCTGAGACCAGGGGATCTGCTCCTGAAACTCGGTTGCCGCTAGCAGAGAATAGAGTCCTTTGGGGGTGGCGCCTCCGGAGAGAGCTGTGACAAATCGCCCTGTTGCTCTAACGGATTCTCTAGCTAACCGGACAAATTCACCGGCCACCTTCCGATACAAGTCTTTGAGGTCCTGACAGACCACCAGCTTTGCCCTGGTCATTGGACCGGCCTCTCAGATCGAAGCGCCGCGTAATAGGCTGCGCCTTCAAGCGCGGCTTCCTCATTCAATACCACCCGCACCGGAATGTCGGAAAGTAATCCGCTGAACCGACCTTTGTCGATAAAGGCTTGCATGAATAGACCGCCTTTAAGTTTTTTAAGAATTTTGGGCGCAATGCCCCCGCCAACATAAAACCCTCCGACTGCTTTTGCTTTTAACGCTAAGTTGCCTGCCTCGGCCCCATAAAGGGAAACAAAGAGATCGAGCGCTTTAACACAAATCTCAGCCTCCTCACGCAATGCGACCTCCGAGATTATCGCACAGGAGTCGCCCTTCACTAGTCTCGCCTTTAACCAGGGAGGCTCCGTGAGTCGACCGGTCTCCTTTAGGAAATTGTAAATATTGAGAAGGCCTGGACCAGAGACCAATCGCTCATAACTCACGTGGTCAAAACGAGGCATCAAATACCGCAGCAGTTCCGACTCAAGGGGAGTTCTCGGTCCAAAGTCCACGTGACCGCCCTCCGAGGAAGATGGATGATAGTCGTTGCCATCCCAGAAAAAAAAGGCCTCCCCCAGGCCTGTCCCTGCAGCGATGAGGGCCATATTGCCCTCGGGCTGCGAGCGGCCTTTGTTGAGGACCTCGAATTGTTGGGCATCGAGAGTCAAAATCCCGTAAGCGGTAGCCTCAAGATCGTTGATCAACGCAACGGAATCCAGATCCAGCGACCGGGAGAGTTCCCGCACATCCAAGATCCAGGGCAAGTTGGGGGTTTGACATCTCCCGTCGATCACGGGCCCGGCAACTCCAAAACAGGCGCTTCTAGTTGGAGTCGTGTTACGCAGCAGAAATTCTTGAAGGATCGGCTCCAGGCTGGAATAATTCCTACTGGCAAATTTTTCCTTTACGACGGGAGTCAGTTTATCTCCCTGAACGGAATAAAGCGCTAGATTCGTTTTTGTTCCGCCGATATCCCCTCCAAGTATGACCTCTCGAGGAGCCACTTTCAGGTTTATCCCTCTCTCTTTATCGGGTGACCACCAAACTGATATCTCATCATGGCAAGAAGTTTGTCGGCGAAAGGCTCCGGGTCCCGGGAACGAAGCCGTTGCAGTAGTGACAGCGTGATCACCGGCGTTGAAACATCCAGATCGACCCCTTCAAAGACCGTCCAACGTCCCTCACCCGAGTCAGCTACGTAGGGTTTGATCCCGTGCAGATCCGGGTTGTCCCCCAAGGCCTTAGCAATCAGGTCCAAGAGCCACGAGCGCACGACGCTGCCTTCCCGCCAGATTTCCGCGACCTGGTGCAGATCCAGTTTAAACTCCTTCTTGCGTTCCATAAGGGCAAAACCTTCGGCGAAGGCCTGCATGAGGCCATACTCAATGCCGTTGTGGATCATTTTAACGAAATGACCGGCACCGTTCGGGCCTACGTACCCCCAGCCCTTATCCGAGGCGGGGGCTAAGGTCTCGAAAATCGGTCTGAGCCGTTCGACCACCTCCGCTTCCCCCCCAACCATCATACTGTATCCTTCCGTTAGACCCCAAACGCCTCCACTGGTCCCGGTATCCACATAGTGAATCCCTTTTTCTTTAAGCATCTCAGCCTTTCGCTGCGTATCCTTGTAGTTGCTGTTACCCCCATCAATAATGACATCCTCTTTCTCCAGGCAACCTATCAATGCCTGAATAGTCTGGTCCACGGGTTCGCCTGAAGGGACCATTAACCATACGGCACGTGGGGGAGTCAGTGCCGAAGCGACTGCGTCTAGGGAGTCGGCTCCAACCGCTTGCTTGGCCACCAGGCTTTTGATCGCTTCAGTTTTCCGATCGTGAACCACCACCCGGTGCCCACCCCGCAAAAGCCGTTCCGCCATGTTCGCCCCCATGCGTCCAAGTCCGATCATTGCCAGTTCCATGATGCTTCCTCCCTATTACTAAGCGAAATCCAAAATCTTCCAGTCGTCCCCAAAGATCCACGCCAGCCTCAAACTTTGAAAAACTGTGCCAAGTGTGTCAGGCCCCCTCCAACATCCGTGCCCAGATTCACTCTGAGCAACCGTCGTCCTCGTTGTTTCAGTGCCTGGTAATCTCCCAACGCCTGAGCCTGAATCAAAGAACCGAAGGTATAATCAGTTTCAGGAACCTTCAGATCATCCACAGGGCTATCCACCAATTGCAAGACGAGGGCTTTGTTCGGTCCTCCCTTGTGGAGTTGTCCGGTTGAGTGGAGGAAACGCGGCCCGTAGCCCACTGTCGTAGCCAAATGTAGGCGGCTGCCCAGGACCTCCCGGATCCGCTTGAGAAGAGCCCTGACCTCAGGTTTCGGACTCAGGTAAGCCTGCACCGCTACATAGTCTCCAGCCCGTGATTCACCTAACCAGGCGGCAGCGGATTGTTCCAACGCCGTCTGATCCGACCCCGCTACTTCCTCTGCTTCGGCCCCGCCACTCCCTAACTTTGCCCCTGTCCGAGGCTTCTTATTCATTGCCTTCGTAGCCAGGTCCTTCGCCAATTGCACATCGGGTTGGTTGAAAGGATGAATACCCAGCATGGCGCCTGCGATAGCCACAGCAACTTCCCAACGGAAAAACTCCTGGCCGAGATCGTATTGATCGGTCAGGCTGATACGCGCCACGGGGTGCCCGGCGGATTCCAGCGATGCCAGCTGCTCGTGTATCTTCCTGTCCTCATCGCCTTCCATATGCAAGTGAACGAAAAAGCGGTCGGAGCCATACAGCTCCGGTGAACCCAGCGGTTCATCCACCACCGGCACGATCCCCTTTCCCTCCTTTCCTGTACTTTCGGCGATAAGCTGCTCAATCCAGGAGGGGAAAGCCGCCAACGAAGCAGACGACACAAAGGTGACCTTGTCTCGACCCGCTAAAGTCAGCTCCCCCAAGGATGCCGCGAGAGCGAGACAAGGATTATCCGCCTCCTGCACACAGAAGGCACTGGCCTCACTCATTCTCCACGCTTGATCCAAAACACGCCGCACATCCACTCCAATCAAAGCCGCCGGAACAAGACCAAAGACAGTGAGTGCCGAGTAACGTCCTCCTACATCCGCCGTGGCCTTAAAGCTGCAGCGAAAACCACGCTCGCGCGCGAGCCCCTCCAGAGGTGTGCCGGGATCAGTGACGGCGACAAAGTGATGCCCGGTTTGATCCGTCAACTGGGCGACCTCGTGCCAAAAATACCGGAAGAAGGAAAGGGTCTCAGTCGTCGTGCCGGACTTGCTCGAGACTAAAAACAGGCTCCGGTCTAGCCGTATACGGGCCTTGACGGCCCGCACCGAATCCGGGTGGGTGCTGTCCAGAACAATCAGCTCGGGATAGCCTGGAGCATTACCGAAGGTGGTTTGGAACACTTCCGGAGCCAGGCTGGAGCCCCCCATGCCTAAGAGAACCACGTGACGCATCCCTTCCGCTTTCACCTGCTCTGCAAGGGCTTTCAGGTCCTCCAACTGTTCCTGCATGGTCTCCGGGAGGGTCAGCCAACCCAAACGGTCCGTAACCTCAGCGACCGGTTTGGAAAACCAGAGAGTGGGGTCTTTCTTGGAAAGTCGACAGCCGAATTTGGCCGCCTCCAATTGACGCCTGCGGTGTTCAACGCGGCTCTGATAACTGGCCAGGGTTAGACTCTGACGGTCCATTTGACCGGCAATGACGGACTTGCGTTTCTCCTCCAGAGAATCTAACAACTTATCAAAAGAGTCGGAAAAAGCGACCACACCGTCTTCCTGGAGTTTCTGGGCAATGGCATCCAGATTCACGCCCAACCCCCCCAGCCGGGATAGGGCAGCATCCGCTTCCTGCAGCCCAGCCTCCACCGTAGAACCGGCTACTCGACCATGCTCCCTGAAGGCATTAAGGGTAGCTGGAGGTAAGGTGTTGACCGTGTCCGGCCCGATCAGCCCCTCGACATAGAGGACATCGGAATATGCCGGATTCTTGGTTCCCGTACTGGCCCATAGGGGCCGCTGCACATGAGCGCCTCGACGTTCAAGTGGCAGGAACAAATCACCATGGAAGATCTCCCGAAAACGCCGATAAACGACCTTCGAGTTGGCAATGGCAATCTTCCCCTGCAGGGCTAGGGCCTCAGAGGAGCCTATCCCCTGCAAGGCGCGATCGACCACCGTGTCCACTCGACTCACAAAAAAGGAGGCCACGGAAGCGACCCGGCTCGGCTCGGGACAATGCTCCAGCCCCCGAAGGTACGCGCCGGCCACCGCCTCATAATGCCCCAGCGAAAACATCAGGGTGATATTGACGTTGATCCCGTCTCCAATAAGGGCCTCGATTGCCGGAATACCCTCTGGTGTAGCCGGGACCTTGATCATCACGTTGGGACGGTTTACCCACTCATTTAACCGTTTTGCCTCAGCGATCGTACCCTGAGTATCATGCGCTAGGTGCGGAGAGACCTCGAAGCTGACAAAGCCATCAGCGCCCGCGGATTCCTCGTACACCGACCTCAGGACATCTGCCGCCATCCTAATATCCTCAACCGCCAGTGCCTCGTAAAGTGGGAGAGCCTGAGCTTGAGGATCATTCGCAAGCAAGGCCTTAAGCGCGGCGTCGTAATCCGTACTGCCGGCAATGGCCTTATCGAAGATAGTCGGGTTACTGGTCACTCCCCGGCATCCGTCCACTTCAACGAGTTGTCGCAACTCCCCGCTTGTAATCAAGCTCCGACGAATATAGTCGAGCCAGATGGATTGCCCGTTATGCCATAACTCCTTTAGCGGGTTCATGGTCTCACCCCTTTCTTAAACCGTTGAGTTTTTATGCCGCACAGCATAGCTATCCAAAACGCTTATCTTGCTTTGGCCAACTGTTCTTTGACTGCGGCTACTACGGCCTCCGGGGTGAAGCCGTATTTTCTCTGCAGTTCTTTCAGTGGCGCCGAAGCTCCAAACGTCTTCATTCCGATGCACCGGCCTGTTGGCCCGGCATAGCGGGCCCACCCCAGGGTCGAGGCCTGCTCCACGGAAACGCGATACGGAATCTCGGGGGGTATCACGCTGTCTCGGTATTCCCGGCTTTGCCGCTCAAAGAGTTCCCACGACGGCATGCTTACGACACGACTCCCGATGCCCTCGGTTGTCAGTTCCTCAAAGGCAGAAACAGCTAACCATACCTCGCTACCGGTTGCCAGAAGTAATACCTCCGGGTTTCCGCCCTCGGCATCCGCCAACACATAGGCCCCGCGGGCCACGCCGGACGCTGGAGCGTATTTGGAACGATCCAGCGTCGGTAATGGTTGCCGAGACAGCACAAGGGCCACAGGTTCATGGCGGGACTGTACGATGAGACGCCAGGCCTCGACCACTTCGTTGGCATCCCCTGGACGTAGCGTAATGAGCCCAGGAATCGCCCGTAAGGAAGCTAGCTGCTCCACGGGTTGGTGGGTCGGTCCGTCTTCTCCCACACCAATTGAGTCGTGGGTGAAGACATAGATGACCGGAAGTTCCATCAATGCACTCAAGCGAATCGCGGGACGGGAATAATCGCTAAATATTAGGAACCCGGATCCAAACGGTCTCACCTTGCAGAGGGACAGCCCGTTCAAAATGGACGCCATGGCATGTTCCCGGATGCCAAAATGGACATTTTTCCCACTGTAATTATCAGCGGTGAAATCTCCCGCCCCCTCGAATGTCAGACGGGTTTTGGTAGAAGGGGCTAGGTCCGCAGAGCCGCCAATCAACCAGGGTACCTTGTTGGCTACCGCATTGAGGACCTTTCCTGATGCGTCTCGCCCGGCGATGCCCTTGGGATCTGGTGAAAACGTCGGCAGATCTTTGTCCCACCCCTCAAGGATCTGGCGATGCTGCATTTTGTAAAGGTGGTCAGCCAGTTTCGGATATCGCGTTTTGTATTCGTTAAACCTTGCGATCCATGCTTCGCGCATCTCATGCCCACGCTTACCTATCTCCGCTTGAAAATGTTCGCGGACCCCCCCTGGCACAAGAAATTCAGCGTCTTCCGGCCAGCCGTAATTCTTCTTCGTAAGCCGGACCTCCGCTTCGCCCAGAGGCTCACCGTGAGCTGCGCTGGTATCTTGTTTATTCGGTGAACCGTAGGCGATGTGGCTGTCTACGATAATGAGGCTCGGTCGGTCATCCGCGCTTTTGAATGTTCTGAAAGCTCGCCCGAGCATCTCCAGGTCATTCGCGTCACCGACACGTGTGACATTCCAGCCGTAGGCCATAAACCTCGTGGCCACGTCGTCGCTAAAGGCCCAGTCCGTATGCCCTTCAATGGTAATCTTATTGTTATCGTAGATCCAACACAGGTTGGAGAGTCTTAGGTGCCCGGCCAGTGATGCTGCCTCGTTGCTCACCCCTTCCATCATGCAGCCGTCCCCGCAAATGGCATAGACATCGTAATCGAACATCTCGAATCCAGGGCGATTGAAATAGCCAGCCATCCATCGCCCGCCTATCGCCATTCCGACACTAGTGGCCACCCCTTGCCCCAAGGGACCGGTAGTCGTCTCCACACCGGAGGTCCAACGATATTCCGGGTGGCCCGGGCATTTACTGCCGAGCTGGCGGAATTTCTTGATCTCGTCAAGTTCCACCGACAACTCACCGAGGGTTTCGTACCGGGGGTTGACTGCACGTACACCACACAAGTGCAGAAGGGAGTACAATAGCATTGAAGCGTGACCGATTGAGAGAACAAAACGGTCCCGGTTCGGCCAGATCGGATCGTAAGGATCAAATCGGAGAAAACGCTGCCAAAGGCAGTACAATACAGGCGCCATAGCCATAGCGGTCCCCGGATGACCGGATCTGGCTTTCTGGACGGCATCGATAGATAGCGTGCGGATGGTATTAATACACAACTCATCCATCGACTTGGTCATAACCGGAATTCTCCTTCCTGTAGTAACTTGCGATTCGAACACCTACCCGTGTGTTGAGAGGCGCGGTCTCCTTATTATTTAGTGAATGGGACACCGACTCTTCGCTCAACCTGTCAAGGTAACCCTTTCGTAAATTCCGGCGTATCAGCGCGAATCCCCATAAAAACGCTTCAGTTGAAACGGTGATACCCCGGAGAGAAAGAGAAGCCTTAATACCCACATCCGAAGCACAGTCCGCCACACTCCGTCACCTTCCCAGCGCCTGGTCGATGTCAGGACGGTACTCTTTAAACAGGCAACGGTTCCCTTCCTTTTAAGCGACCTGGAAAAGGCAATGTCCTCCATCAAGGGAATCTCAGGAAACCCTCCCATCTCTTGGAAGACGTCTCGCCGGACGAAAATCGCCTGATCGCCGGTGGCTACCTTCGTCCAGCGAGAGCGGAGACTGATCAGATAGCCAATCAGGTCAAAGATCCGGCGTCCCCCATCCAGTCTCACGTCAAATCTGCCTCCCACACATCGAGGATCGCTTAACGCAGATCGAACATCCCGCAAGGCGGACGCGGGAAGTTGTGTATCAGCGTGCAGAAAAAGCAATACATCTCCCCTGGCTGCTTCAGCCCCACGATTCATCTGTAGTGCTCGGCCACAGGGAGCGGAGATGAGCAAGGCCCCCTTCTGCCTGGCTATTGTCCGCGTGCGGTCCGTGCTTCCTCCGTCCACCACAATGATTTCATCCGGCAAGAGAGAGCCTAGAGCCTCTAGTGTCCAGCCAATGCTCTTGTCTTCGTTGAGCGCTGGGATAATAACCGAGATATTCATCATTCAGCTCAGTGAAAAGACGCTCTTTCGGAGGAGGCCCTTACCTGTGCCACGCCAGCCACTTCTCAAAGAGCCTTTTGACCGTGGGAGTTAGTTTCTGCCGCATATAAGCATCGCCGATCTTTCGCAGGACCTCCGCCTGTGTGGGATAGGGATGGATTGTCGAAGAAAGAACGCCCATCTTTTGACCTGCAACAATTGCTAACGTCAGCTCGCTGATCATCTCGCCGGCGTGACGCGTGACGATCGTGCCACCGAGTATCTTGTGGGTTTTTTTGTCATAATGAACCCGCGCAAAGCCATCTGATTCCCCGTCGAGCACGGCGCGATCCACTTGGTCGAGCGGCTCCGTGATCGTTGCTACTTGAAAGCCAGCTGCCCGGGCATCTTTTTCATAGTAACCGACATGGGCGATTTCGGGATCCGTATAAGTACACCAGGGAATGACCAAGTCGGTTACCTTCCGGCGGGTGTAGAAGAGCGCGTTAGCAATGACGATGCGCGCCATTGCGTCCGCAGCGTGTGTGAATTTGTACCGCGAGCAAATATCCCCGGCAGCGTAGATTCGAGGATTGGTCGTCCGGAGTCTTTCGTTGACCTCGACACCGTATTTCGTGGACTTCACTCCCGCCACCTCTAATCCCAGCCCCTCCAGATTTGGAGTACGGCCACCGCCTACGAGGATTTCATCGACCATGATCTTGTAGGAGCCGTGAAGCGAATCGACGTTCAGCTCCTTACCCCCTCCATTCACCTTGGCCACCTTCACCTCCTTGCCGCAGCACATCAACTTGATGCCGTCGCGGTCCATCGACAGGGACACGACCTTCGCGGCATCAGGATCCTCATTCGGCATAATGCCGTGGAGCGCTTCGATCAAATACACCTTACTGCCAAAGCGGGCAAAAGCCTGTGCGAGTTCACATCCGATCGGGCCAGCACCGATCACGGCAATGCGGTGAGGCACTTCGGTCAGGGTAAAAATAGTTTCGTTAGTATAGTATCCCGCTTCCGCCAAACCGTGTATGGGCAATTCGCTTGCCCTGGCGCCCGTGGCAATAACGGCCCGATCAAAGTCAAGCCGCTTACCGTCCACTTCAACAGACGCATGATCAACGAACCGGCCGTCACCAATAAAAACATCCACTCCCAATTCATGGAAACGCTCGGCGGAGTCATGGCGGCTGATCCCTGCGCGCAGCCGCCTCATCCGTTCCATCGCCGTGGTAAAATCCACATCCGGCCCCCTGTCAAACTGGATGCCGAATTCTTTTCCGTTGCGGGTGTCGTAAGCGGCCCGCGCGGCTCGAATAAGTCCCTTCGAGGGAACACAACCCACGTTCAGGCAGTCTCCTCCCATGAGATTACGCTCTATCAAGGCAACTTTGGCGCCCAGGCCGGCCGCACCTGCTGCGGTCACAAGACCTGCCGTTCCCGCGCCTAAAACGACCAGGTTGTATTTTCCTGCGGGGTCTGGGTTGACCCAACCGGCAGGATGACAGTTTTGAATGAGCTGGCGATCATGCTCATCATTGAGAAGCATCATCCGGTCGATAGGCGTTGCAGGGTGAGCCTTCCCTGTAATAACTTGGGGGGCGGCAGTGGGGTTGGCAGTCGTCCCTTCAGCCTCACGTATGGCTCTGCGCGCAATCCGGGTGACGACGACAACCACAGCAATCGTAGCTAGGAGTCCCACGTATTTTAGTATTTGCTGGAAAAGGCCGGTGGAGACCACCGTCGGACCCCCTAAGGCGTCTCTAGCTGCCGCTCCGATGTAAACGTAAAGAAAAATTCCCGGCAGCATACCCAAAAGATTTGCCACAACATAAGAACCGGTGCGAACAGCCGTCAAACCTAGAAAGTAGTTGAGAAGGGTGAACGGAAAGGCCGGACTCAGGCGCGAAAGAAAGACCATCTTGAAGCCTTCACGACCGATAGCACGATCCAGTGAGCGAAACTTGGGATTATTTTCCGCCCAGAGCGCTACTTTTTGCCGCAGAAAAGTCCGCCCCAAAATGAAGGCACACAGGGCACCAAGATTAGAGCCAACCAGCACAACTAAAAAACCGGTCGTGAGTCCAAAAAGGCCTCCAGCACTGATGGTGAGCGCGCTTCCCGGTATCATGAAAACCGTCGCAAAAACATAGGCAAGCGCCAGCGCCACCGGGGCAATCCTTCCCAGGCTGCTCACATACCCCTCTAGATGCACAAACCACGCTCGAAGCGGGAGAAAGAGAAAACCTACGCCTGCGCCCAGCAAAAGACCGGCCAAAAATATTACCTTGCCTCGTTTCACCTTGTATCCGTCTCTCTCACGCTGCTCGTTTCTAGCTTGTCGTCATATGCAACAGCACCGCGTACGCCACGCCTGAGGTCACAGCCGTAAGCGGGAGCGTCAGTACCCAGGCAAGCAAGATCGTGCCAATCACTCCCCAACGTGCGTGGCCATTGGCCATCCCGATTCCGAAAAGCGCACCGCAGGAAACATGCGTCGTGGAAACAGGCAGGCCCCATTTGGACGCGAAAATAACAGAAACACTTGCGACTGTATTCGCGAGGAAACCTTGATCGGGGTCCATGCCGGTAATCCGCTTGCTCATCGTCTCGGCAACCTTTCGAGCGCTCCATAGTCCTCCGGTCGCCATGACAATGGCTACCAGCGCGATGGACGACTGCAGGTTCAGGGCTCCGGCAACCAAACCGAGAGCGACGATCTTCGGCGTATCGTTCAAGCCCCGAGCAAAACTGATTGCCCCAGCGCTCAAAAAGTGTCCCAGGTCTATCAGTGACTGAGCATTAACGCCGAACATAGTACCGGAGAGGCGCTGCACACATTCCGTATCCCGGTCCACGATAACGTGCAGTGATTTCCTAGCCTCAGAGGTTGCATAGCCCTCGGCGGTAACAGCAACCGGCACAAGCTCGTTCGCGATGCAAATACAGCTTTCCTTCGTGACACCGGCAGTCCGGATAACAAATCTCAGTAACGGATAGGCCAGCCCAGCGAGGGCCACGGCAACGAAGGGGCTTACAAGAAGGGGCAGAAAAACACTACTTAACAATGTCCGAAATCCCAAATCGAAACCCATGGCCACGAACCCGCTGCCAAAGAGAGCGCCCGTCAAGCTGTGCGTCGTCGAGATTGGCAACCCTACCTTTGTCGCCGCGGCTACGGTGAGAGCAGCACCTAAAATGACAGCCGTCACGAACGGCTGAGACTGGGCAAGCGAGGCCGGAACCAATCCCTTCCCTTGGAAGATCGGAATGAGCCGGGTTGCCAAGAAAAAGGCGGAAAGGGACCCGGCAAGAGTAGTTACCGTTGCCCACCAGAGGGCCTTGCGGTAGTCTGCGGTCCCGCTGCCGAAGAGAGTGGCGACACCTTTAAAGTTGTCATTTGCCCCGTTGGCATACGCCACGAACAGCGTCGCTGCTATGATGAGTATAGGCCAGAACGGCATCGTTTCCCCCTACGACAACAAGGCCCCACCACAACTGCTTCCCGCCCCTGCGGTGCAGGCATAGCAGTGATTGCCGACGAGAATGGGCCGTCCTTCCACCGCAGCGGTGGAAAGCTCCCCTATTTTAAGCAACCTTCCACCCCCATCTTTCAGTGGTAGATCCAGCATCTGATTAAAATCACAGTCATAGACAGACCCCTCCCACCCGACGCTGAGAAGGTTCCGACACATCAAGCCATCCAGCGTTGCACGATTGAAGCCCTGCTCCAACAAATCCATGTAAGCTCCATATTCCCCACGCAGTTTAAGAAATTTTTCAAAACGTGTGATGGGCATATTCGCAAGGCAGTAGAGGTAATTAAAAACAATACCGAACTTTTCCTTTAAAATTTTCTTATAGTCCTTTTCGAGACGAGCCTGGGGGGGAGGCAGAGAAACATCCACAGGATTATAAACTAGATTAAGTCCAAGTCCGGAACCTGGTTGACCGTACCCTAACTGATTGAAGATCCGGAGCGCTCGAATACTCAGCTCGAAAGTGCCGCCGCCTCTCTGACGGTCTACATTTTCTTCCGTATAACAGGGAAGGGAACAGACCAATTCCACTTTGTGAGTTTTGAAAAATTCCGGCAAATAGTCCTTCCCGGGCTCAAAGATAACAGTAAGGTTGCACCGATCCATGACATGGCGCCTCAGGCGGACAGAGGATTCTACTAGGTAATCGAAATTCTGATTGAGCTCGGGGGCACCTCCTGTGATATCGACAATGGGAATCTGTGATTTTTCTAAAAATGCCAACACCGCCTCTACCGTCTCCCGTGTCATCATCTCCTTGCGTGCCGGCCCCGCTTCCACGTGACAATGGATACAGGCCTGATTGCAGTATTTGCCCATATTGACTTGAAGGACATCAAGCTTTCGCTTTCGGAAACCGTTTCCGTTGGTTTGGATCCGCTCAGAAAAACACTGCACAGGATTGCTTTCTCCCTTTTCCGTTTTACGGGCAACAAGCACCTTCTGGACCGCAACCATTCGGGGCGGCTTGCGTTACCTTGTAACCCAACCCCTTCGTCTCCTGCGGATGGCGTCTCTCGACGCGAGCGCAGTCGAAATCTCCTGCCTTCTCCACCGGTACCTCTTCTCTCGGCGGGATCATGATAAACTGATCCCGGTAGGGCAATTTCGAATAGATCTGATAGGTCTTATCGCAGACGGCGGTCCGTACGCCGCGGTGGAGAACATGGTCGTCATCATCGGCGACTTGTTTCCAAGGACCACGGTAGATTACTGCCTGATTGCGCTCTATACAGTGCCCTTCTTTTCCCTTGTAGGCCGTTACCGTAATCGAACGAAATTCAATGCCCTCAACGGTTCGATAGGGTTCCGATTTCATCTCCTCGATCGAGATCCCATAAAATTTAGCCTGCTCAAAGTTGCGAAGGAATTCCTCCTCCTGAAAGGCCCCCGAGACACACCCGCTCCAGAGTTCCGCATCATTTTTGAGAGGGTCCGGCACGGCTTCGTCGCAGACGATATCGGAGATCGCGATTCTCCCTCCCTTTTTGAGCACGCGGTACATTTCCGAAAACAGTCCTTTTTTATCCTCGGATCGAATCAGATTCAGCACACAGTTGGAAACAATCACATCAACGGACTCATCCGGGATCAACGGTTGCTCGCGCGAAATCTTCTCTTCGAATTCGCCCAGTCTGAAAAGATCGGAAGTGGAACAAACGGGGTGGCAGGTTAGATACTGATCCACGAGATCGAGGTTGGCTCTCAGATTCTGTATCCTACCCCGGCGAAACTCCACATTGTGGTAGCCAAGCTTCGTTCCTATGGAGTCCTGGTACTTCCGGGCCAGGCTCAACATGTCCTCATGAAAATCCACTCCGATGACCTTGCCGGTCTGGCCCACGATCTGGGCCATGATGTAACACGCCTTCCCACTACCGGACCCAAGATCGAGGACGGTTTCCCCTTCTTTCACATACTGCGAAGGATTGCCACAACCGTAGTCCTTCTCGATAATTTCATTGGGGATGACCTTCAAAACAGAGGAGTCGTAACAAACGGGAACACACAATCCATCTTCGAACTCCTGCGCGGCTCTACCGTACCGTTCGAGTACCGCTCCCTCGGAATAATCGAGTTTCCTCCCGTTACCATTACCGTTACCATTATGTTTCCCTCCGCTCACCCCTTGCCGTTCTTGGTTCATCACAATCTCCTTTCCACAAACTGCTCTTATAAAAACGCCTTAAACTTTCACAGTTACAAAAATTTAGTCTCGCAAGAAATGGGTCCAAGGTCAATAACGCATCGCAATCCAGACAGCCGAGAACCGACCGGGGGAGCTTAAGGTCTACGAAGCGAACCGATCGTAGGCCTCCAAGGCTCCCCGGACAGTTAAAACGCCGATCATATTGATCACTCAAATCTCCGCGATAGGCCCCTAGGCTTTCGGTGCTGCAGATGCCGACGCGATGAATAATAGAAAGACAATTTTCACCACCACCATCTCTAGAAAAAGAAATAGACCACGCCTGCGCCAGTTATTCGTAATGATCTTGACGACAGGAGAAAAGCTAGCCAATGCCACCGCGGCCGAGGCACGAACATGCTCGGGCAATAGCTCTTTTTTTTCCACTGTCAACCTGCGGTTTAACATCATAACAATCTTTTCAACCTTAGAACATCAACTAAAGATCAGAAGTTCCTTCCAGGCCTGTCCACAAAACCTTCCTCTGGCATGTCTGTCGAGAACTTTTTTGGCGGATGTGTATCTCCGGCACCCGGATCTCACCTTCCGAGCTGAGGTTCGGAAACGCAGCATCTTCTCTCCTCTAAATGGCCAAGCGAAGGCTAATCCTTTAGAGCAGAAACGAACTGACAGCGCAGATGGCGTTTCCGCACCAGTCGGAAAAGTCAGACCCCGTACCTAAGAGGTGTTAATTCGGAACACCGAGGTGTTATGAAGGGCAGTTTACCAGATTCGGTCGTTTGCAACGAGGGAGCAAGTCTTTAAGCATGACTTCCCAGGAGGTCGTGAAAAAGAGACTGGGCGAGTTTGCTATGCCAGTCACGGTAACCGATAACCTTCCCTACCATCTCTCCGTTTTTGCCGATGAGGTACGTGGTAGGGAGCGACCACGCCTTGTAAAGTCCAAAAACTTTGGCTTCCCTATCAATAAGAGTCGTGAAATTAAGCTGATGCTCTTTACGAAAGGCCTTAACCTCATCCGGACCCTCACGAAAATTGACCGCAAGGATTACCAGCCCTTCTTTACCGTACTTCTCATAAAGCCGCTGCATCGTCGGCATCTCCAACCTACAGGGGGGACACCAAGTGGCCCAGAAATTAAGAAAAATGACTTTTCCTTTAAGGCCTTGAAGACTTACCTGATTGCCCGCCGGGTCCTTTAGAGAAAAATCAGGAGCAGAAACTTTCTTGTCAAATGTTTCAATGCTTAGCTTTTTTAAGAGTTCTTCCCTGCCGGGACCGGGGCCTCCTTGTCTTTCCGGTAAAACGCCTTTAAAAGCCAGTAGCCCAGCCAGCGACAGGAGCAACAGGGCAATCCCAATCGTAACTTTAAATCTCATAATGGCAATTTCCCGCTATTTATAGTAAAACCGATCCAGCTACCCAAAAGTTCCAAGTTTCTGATAATCCTTTTTATCACTCGGCGTTTCCTATTGCCAGTTTACTACACATATCAAGAAGACAACCCGAGGAACGAAAATATAATTCCTGAGTTCTACGGCCGGTTTCTTTCAGAATCTGTTATCCCCCAGGCACCACGTTGATTTGAACCTGCCTAGGTTAGCGGCTATATTTGCAGGCAGCTTCTTTACTCTGAGTTTTAAGAAAATAATTATAAAAGGAGACCTTTTTCATGGCTGCTCACACTTACGACTTGATAGTTATCGGCGCAGGGCCTGGAGGTTACACAGCAGCCATCCGCGCCTCCCAGCTAGGGTTAAAGACCGCCCTCATTGAGAAAGACCGGCTGGGCGGTGTCTGTCTCAACTGGGGATGTATCCCATCAAAAGCTATTCTCCATTGTGCTGAACTTATGGAGGCCATACGTGAAGGCGAGCGTTATGGCATCCGCTGCGAGGGTCTATCCGTAGATTACTCAAAAGTCATTGGGTACAGCCGGAGGGTCGCGGAGCGCCTGGCAAAGGGAGTGGAATTCCTCCTTAAAAAGAATCACGTTGATCTTTTCAATGGTATGGGTAGCCTCTTATCCTCATCTGAGGTTCTAGTAACGGGAAAAGAGGAAAGAAAGATCACCTCCTCAAAAATCTTGTTGGCGGCGGGGAGTAAAGAACGATTGCTGCCCCGCTTGGAGGTGGATGGAAAGACCGTTTTGAGCAGCCGGGAGGCGCTTGAGCAAAAGGAACTTCCCAAGTCGGTTGTGATCATCGGAGGAGGCGCTATTGGGGTTGAGTTTGCCTATGTCTATAGAAGTTTCGGCGTCGATACAATGGTGGTGGAAATGAAGGATCACCTGCTACCAGAAATGGATGAAGAGTTGGGCCAGGAACTGGAACGCGCCTTCAGAAAAAGAAAGATTCACGTTCTCACCGGGGCCCGCTATAAGGCAAATAGCCGGGAAGGCAACTCCGTAGTGCTAACCCTTGAAGGAAAAGACGGGAAAGAGAGCACGCTTTTTGCAGAGCAGATCCTGGTTGCGGTAGGCCGAGTACCTTTGACGGAGGGTTTAGGTCTAGAGACGCTTCACATCGAAACCGAAAAGGCGTTTGTTAAGGTTGATCATCGGTACCGCACAAGCCGTGAGGATATCTATGCCGTAGGGGATCTAATCGGGCCACCTTTGCTGGCGCATGCGGCAGCTGCGGAGAGTATTGCCGCTGTAGAAATGATAGCAGGCCGAGACGGAACGAAGGTGGAGCGTAAAAACATTCCAGCTTGCGTCTACTGTCAACCGGAAGCCGCGAGTATCGGCCTAACCGAAAAGGAGGCTAGGGCGGGGGGCAAGCAGGTCACGGTCGGCCGATTTCCTTTCCGTGCCTCAGGAAAAGCCGTGGCGGCAGATCATACGGAGGGCTGGACCAAGGTGGTCGCCGGGGAGAAGGGAGAGATCCTCGGTGTCCATATGATCGGCAAAGGCGTGACCGAACTGGTAGCCGAGGCCGGAGTAGCCCAAGCCCTGGGAGGCACCGTGCGAGACCTGAGCAAGACAATTCATGCTCATCCGACACTTTCGGAGGCTCTGATGGAAGCTTCCCTGGCTATCACAGGAGAAAGTATCAACTGCTGATCCGTTAATCGGTTTGTCTACCGTTTTTGAAAAACGGGTGAGATTAAGCCCTCTTTATAATATGAGTAACCTAGAACTTCCTTGGTCAAAAAACACAGTTAAGAGCTACACGCGGACTTGAGTCCTTACGACCCCGCTGCCGGCTCACGTGATTGGCCAAGCCAACCAGACAATGCTCTGAGGATCTGGCCGGTGCCTATGCCCCAGCCACCGTTGATCAGGCAAGCAGTCACTAGCAAAACAGGCTGGCAACCCCAGCCCATAAGGCTCCCAACAGCCCGCAACGGGTGTGCAGCATGGAACATCTCGGTCAGTATCAAAGATCCGGGTGCGAGCATTGGCTCGGTTGAGCACGTGTAAGATCACTTCACCGGGAGCAACACGTGCAGCGCAGGTTTTCAAATTCCCTTGGTTAGTGCCTGCACGTCGTGCCCAACTTTCTTGACTCCACTCTAAGCGTGAGCCTATAATCGCCGCTAGATCGGTAAACTGCTGCCCTCAGGGAAGCTGGAAAGGAGTATTCCGTTTATGCAGACAGCAAAGGAGTACAAGCATCGAACTTACAAGATTGTAGGACCGCAGCGGCAGATCGATGAACGCGAAACTCCCCATCCCCGGGCCGACCGTGGAGAGTTGGGTGAGCGGCTGCGCCAATGGCGGAAAAACAACGCCGACGGGGACGTCTTCAGGCGTATTTTTGGTGCTGGCGGTGGTGACACAGACCCGAACAACTGCCTGCGGAGCATAATGGCAAAGGTGCCGGAGGGGAAGGTCAATACCAAGCAGACACCGGTCGATGATCCTGCAAGAATGGCCCGCAACATCAAAGAGATCGCCCGCTTCCTCGGTGCCACCGTTGTGGGGATATCCCATCTCGAACAGGCCTATGTCTATTCCCATCGTGCCAGAGGAAATGCCGAGATGGGGCAAAAGGCCGGAGACCCCATCGACCTGCGCCATCGCTATGCCATTTGCATGGGATTTGCCAGCGACTACCACAAGTTTCTAAGCAATAACAGTCGGATCTCTGACGCTGAGTACGGGCTGGGTAACAACGAGATGATCCCAACCACTTTCCAGCTGGCCAGCTACATCCGCGAGATGGGCTATCCCGCACGCGCACACCATTACGGCCGAGGCGAGGTCAATCCCATACCTTTAGCGGTTAACGCCGGACTGGGGGAGCTGGGACGACACGGGATGCTCGTCCATGAAGAGTACGGCTCCAGGCTGCACTTGTCCGTGGTTACCACGGACCTTCCGTTGGAGGTCGACAAGCCGGAGGATATCGGCCTCGAAGACGTCTGCAAGTATTGCATGAAGTGCGCTAAGACGTGTCCTTCGCACAGTATTTCCTTCGGTGACAAGGAAGTCTTGAACGGCGTCGAGAAGTACGTCGTCAACGTGGATACCTGCTACAAGTATCGACCGGCCTCCCGCGGTCAGTGGTCCAACTGTGTGATCTGTGTTTCCTCGTGCTGTTACAACAAGCCTAAGGCCTGGTGGCATACCCTAGCTGTCAAGTCCATCAAGGTGCTGCCCATCGCGCTGCGGCCGCTCCTGATCGTCCCGTTGCTTTGGATTGACGATCTTTTCTGGGGAAAGAGGCCCTGGAAGCATATGAAGTGGCTAGACTACGACAACGCCCCAAAGCCTGTGATCTGCAAGGTCCCCGGTTGTACGGCCCAGCACACGAACCTGGTACATAAGAAGCTCCACACCGCCTAACGGCAGGCGAAACCGGGACAATGACATACGTGATCGTAGAACCGTGCATTGGCGTCAAAGACAAGGCCTGCATCGACGTTTGTCCCATGGATTGTATCCATTGCGGTGATAACGACGCAATGGTTTTCATTGACCCCGAGGAATGCATTGATTGCGACGCCTGTGTCGTTGAGTGCCCGGTCAACGCCATATTTCCCGAGTCTGAGGTCCCCGAGAAATGGAAACACTTTATTCAGATCAACGCGGACCATTTCAAGTGATCCTCATTTACGTAGCAGGACAACTAAGGGGCCGCGTTGACTTCGTGCAGTCTCCTTGACCTCCTGTACCTCCGTAGATAACGCACGAGCTTTTCCACAAAGCTCTGCTCCCCTGATAACGCCTGCCTCTGTACCCCCGGCCACCTATTTTTGGTCTTTACTTTCCTCGAACGGAAAAGGTAAGGTGACTGATTAAATCATTTCAAAGGGAAGGAAAAGATAAGGAAACAACGCTGATGAGCTTTGATATTACATCGAAGGAATTCTGGGATTCTCAAGCGACGCGGAAAGAGCTTTCGCGGGTATTTGATATCTGCTATGGGTGCACGCTTTGCCACACCCTCTGTCCGTCTTTTGTGAGCCTCTTCCAGATGATGAATGAAAACTTCGGCGAGGCGGCTAACCTAAAGGATGAGCAGATGAAGCATGTTGTCGATCAATGCTACCAGTGCAAGCTGTGCTACCCTATCTGCCCGTATGTACCTCCGCACGAGTGGAACATCGATTTTCCGAGGACGATGATGCGGGCCAATCTGGTGGACGTTAAGCAAAAGGGAACGAGTCTTGCCGACCGATTATTCGGAGATACGGATTGGGTGGGGAAAATGGCCAGTTTGGCGGCACCACTAGTCAACTGGGCGAATCGGAATCCCTTTCTGCGCGGTTTGATGGAAACGTATTTGGGTGTCCACAAGGACCGGTTACTCCCCACCTTCCACTCGGAGACATTCGCCAAGTGGCTACGCAAGAAACCTGCCCTACCGAAGGGCAAAGGGGAGGAAAAGGTAGCGCTCTTTTATACCTGTACGGTCAATTACAATGAGCCGGATGTCGGTAAAGCGACTGTCGGTGTCCTGGAGAAGAACGGAATCGAGTGTATGGTCCCCGAGCAGCAATGCTGCGGCCTCCCGTTTTTGGACGTGGGGCTGATGGATCGGGCCATGAAGAAGATCGAGTCGAATGTGACCACTCTGAGTCAAGCGGTCCGGCAGGGATACAAAATCGTGGTGCCAAGCGCGAGCTGCAGCTATATGCTTAAACGAGAATACCCGCGATTCGTGCCCACCGAGGATTCCAAACTCGTTGCCGCAAACACCTTTGATCTATCCGAATATCTGGTAAAAGTCCACGAAAGCGGCAAGCTGGATTTGGGTTTCTCCGATAAGATCGGTAAGATCCGATACCATCAACCCTGTCATTTGAAGGCGCAGGGCATTGGGTTCAAAGCGCAGGAATTAATGCAGCTAATCCCCGATGCCGAAGTCTCCCGCATGCAGTGCTGCAGTGGGCACGACGGGAGTTGGAGCGTGAAGAAGAAAAATTTTGAGGCCTCGATGAAGGTGGGCAGACCGCTTTTCAAGTTCTTGAAACCCGCGGACGCCTGCACGGTGACCGATTGTCCCCTGTCGGCGATCCAAGTCCAACAGGGGACCGGTAGGAAACCGGTTCATCCTATCGTGGTGATGGCGCGGGCTTATGGTCTGGAGGTGGGCACGCCCGACTGAGCCATTCCCATTTTTGCAGCACAACCGGGGTCATTGCCGGCATAGCTACTTCTGTGTGGGGCCGAGGATCCAATCCTTGTCTTTTTCGAGATCGATCACAAAATCATCGTCGGCATCCGCGGGCATAACCTCCTGTAGATGCTTGTCATACTCTTCCTGGGAGAGCAATTCACCCGTGACGCTGTATGTCTTTCCCGCATAGGCCCCGATGTGTCTCCGGAACTTGTCGTCGGGAATTCTCAGCTTGGCTTGATCCTGGGAGACATTGTGGTTCAAGGCATCAACAAGTGCACTGACCTCTTTGAAGAATGTGACGCGCGACAGCTCGTTCAGCCTATCCATATCGGCAGGATCGTCATACAGGTGTTCGTCATAACGTCCTTTCAATCCCCAGACATAGGCCCAGTGAGCGGAGCTGGACTCGTCCTGCCCAAATAGGTCGAAGGCCGTGGAGAGCCACTTGTTGAAGTACTTTTGGATAATTGTGGTGGGAATTTTTCCGGCCTTGACAATCCGCATCAAGCCAATATTTCCTTGCGCCAGGTGATACGCCTCTTCTTGCAGCATCGGGAGGGTGCTGCGTCCCAGTGGGGCGAAAGCGCTGCGGCTGAGCATATTGAGCTGATACTTGCCGTCGCGATCGATAAAACTGGTATAGGTAAAGAAATCGAGCCAGTTTCGGACCGGCTGATTGAAGGAATCGAGCAGGCGCGTATTCGTGGACGCCCGGCGTTCCAACAGCCTTTGGGCCTGGCCTTTACCGGAACCTCCAAAGTGAGTCACCAGCACGTAGGCCATCTGCCAACCGTGCCGCATCTCCTCCCGGTTAATCCGGATAATGTTTTTCAAATCAACTTCGCTCGGCGCCCTTTCCAGCAGGTTCTTTTGCTGCTCGACGGAGGCAAACTCGGTGTCCCCCTGGAACTCGATCAGGTGCGTCAGGGCGTCCTGGATCCGCTGGTCTGGAATATCGGTCGCTTTTTCCCATTTCGACCGGCCTGCGTAGTCTCCGAACTCGATCTCATTGCTCTCTATCTCCCCAAGTTTCGTCTCAAAGTTATAGTCTTCTCCGATCAAGTCCATCGGATAACCGATGTCGTCGTGCCATTGATGAAAAACATCCACCCAGTCGTCAAAGCTGTTAACCTTGGATTTCTTTATTAACATTGCCCACTCCTTATTTGCTTTTTATTGGACCTTTGTAATGCTCTCCGCTATTTTTTACAAGTGAAATACACGGCATAATGCATATTGATGGCGCTCCGTGAGTGAGTACGAAGAGGACGGATTTCTAACCGCGCCTCTATTCCTTGTCCGGCCGAGAAACGGTGGCCCCCGAATAATCGCTGGTTAACCATCCTTTTTGCCCCCTTTCAGGCACTGCCTGAGCAGATCTCTCTTCCCGGAGCTGGCCAGCACCACGACGTGGTCACCGGGTAGGAACTTTGTTTCTCCTCGAGGCACGACAACCTGCCCACCACGGCGGATAGAAATAACGAGACAATCAGCTGGGATCCCCAGTTCCTCTAATTTTTTATCAGCCGCTGTGTCATGCCCATTGAGATCAATCTCGATTAATTGCGTGCCAGTTGCCTGTTCGAGCTGCAACCTGTTCATTTGATCCTGGCGTGCCTGATCGCCCATCAAAGCTAGTGTATAGGCGCGTATGACATCAGCTCGATGAACCATGCCCAGTAGCCGCTTAGGGTGCACTCGGTCAACAACCGGTATCCGACTTACATCCTGGGCACCTATTCTTTGGATTACCTCTTCCAGAGACTCCTCAGGGAAGGCGGTGATCAGACGGGTAGTGCAGATATCTTTAACCATCCCGGTGGCCTTCCCCCGTCTTACGGAACGCTCCAGATCGGTGAGAGACACGACACCACAAATTTCGTCCGCTTCGTTGACTACGGCGAATCCGTGTGAGTGACCGGTCTGAAACAGCTTTGAAAGGGCTTCAAACGAAGTGTCTGGTTTTACTGTTACCAGCTGAGACCGGGGTGTCATTGCCGCATCGGCTCGGATGAATCGCATCATGTTTTCTCTCCTGCGGCGGCTGATGTCCACACCCCTACGAATGAGTTTTAGGGTATAGATGCTCTCTGCGTTCATACGCCCCGAGATTAAAGTGCTCACGACGGTGGTGAACATCAAAGGCAGTATGATACGGTAGTCCTGAGTCATTTCAAAAAGGATAAGGACTGCCGTGATCGGCGCGCGAGCTGCCCCTGCAAAAACTGCCGCCATCCCGACAAGGGCATAGGCCCCAGGCTGAGCCGTGATGGTCGGCATCCACGCGTGGGCCAGGCTCCCGAACCCTCCTCCCAACGCAGCCCCCATAAAAAGGGAGGGGGCGAACACACCCCCGGATCCACCTGAGCCTAGGGTCAGTGAAGTGGCAAAAAGCTTCGTCCCCAACAACCACAACATAGTTTCTATGGCGAGATCACCATGCAATGCCGTCTCGATAGTTTCGTAGCCCACACCGAATATCCGCGGCATGCCGAGCACTTGAGGAGCAAAAACGCCCATGACTCCCAAACCAAGCCCGCCAACCGCTGGTTTGGTATACTCCGGCAGCCTCAATCTGTCGAAGAGGTCCTCCACTTTATAGAGCAGAAAGATAAACGCTGAAGCCACCAGAGCTGTAACCAAACCAAGCAAGGCGTAAAGGAGCAATTCCCAGGGACTGATAAGCGAGTAGGGAGGCACCTGAAAGGCTGGAGAGTTACCGAGGAACGCACGCCCAACCTCGCTAGACGTGACTGAAGCAACTACTACCATTGAGAAAGATCTGGCAGAAAATTCGCGCAGAATAATTTCCAGTGCAAACATGACCCCCGCTATAGGGGCGTTGAACGTAGCGGCGATGCCTCCAGCGGCGCCACATGCTACTAGAGTCCGGATTCGTTCGTCCGAAAGACGAAACATCTGCCCCAACGTAGATCCCAACGCGGAACTGATCTGGACGATAGGACCCTCCCGCCCTACGGATCCACCGGTACCAATGCATACAGAAGAAGCCAGCGCCTTAATAACGGCGACGATGGGCCGGATACGCCCGCCCTTAACAGCAACCGCTTCCATTACCTCGGGTACCCCGTGGCCCTTCGCCTCAGGTGCAAAGAAATAAATCAAGACGCCGACAACTAACCCCCCAAGAGCCGGAATCAGTACCACGTAAAACCAGCCTTCGAAAGGCAAGAACACCTTGCTCTCTACGAAGGCAAAGTTGATAAAGAAGGCAATAAGCCAGCGGAAAACCACAGCAGCGAATCCGGCCCCCACGCCGGTGATCGCTGAGGTTGTTATTAAAACGGTGGTCTCGGAGGACCAAAAACGGGTAGAGAGCCTTACTACATTGTCGCGGCCTCGCTGAAAGAGAGAGATCACTTATTGACTAACCACACAGGAAGACCCAGACAAAGCCGTTCTTCCTCCTTCCCGGGTTTAAGTTCAGGGAGCTCGACGGTGTCATGTTATGAGAACCATGATGCACTTTTGGCAGTCTTTCTATTCCTTAAAATCTATCTGCTGTCAAGTATAAGCAGGTCCAGTAAGTCTCTAATCTTTAACAAGTCTTACTATGGAGTAATATCCTGTTTCTTGCTCCGGTGTTTGGATTGGCCAGCCGACTTACCGTAACGTAGTACAGACTAAGATGATCCGCAACCTCCCTCTGACGGTAATCCTAACGATACACCGCCCGAACCATCATGGCATCTCTCCTTAACCGGCTTACCTGCGTCGCAAATAGATTCTCTAAACGCGGCCGACTCAGGTAGCAGTGGCTTCTTGTAATCTCCTTGATCTCCTTCCAGATCGACGCCCGACGATCACATGACCTGCCCCAGCACACTTTTCAACGATCGCAGAGACCCATTCCTGTCACTGCGAAAAATATCATGCGATTTTCCCAGTTCTGACTTTATGGCTGTCAGTGAAGGTGGCTCCCGCAACGATCTCTCAAGTGGCATGTAGCTTGCTTTTCGCAGGTCATCAGAAAGCGTTTTCCTTCCCATGAACAGCTGGAAAGCTTACTCGCGTGTCATTGAGTCATGAATTTCTGAGTCAATTGTGGAGAAATCCTAAAGAGAGTCGGAGGGCAACTCCCATGCAAGTAAATGTAAGGCCGCTTGTAATCCGAGGCGCCCGACTTATTGATGGGAACGGCGGCCAGCCCATTGATCGCACGACTGTTGTCATTGAGAACCATCGCATCAGCCGGGTAGCTGTTGGACCGGTGGACTTTCCTACGGAGGCACGGATCCTTGACGCCGAAGGAAAGACCATTATGCCCGGTCTTATCGACAACCACGTGCACTATCGGGATCTTTGCGGTGAATTGTTTCTTGCTCACGGGGTTACTTCTGTCAGGGACCTGGGTAACCCCATCGACTGGATATTGGCCCAGAGGGATGCGGTCGCCATGGGGAAAGTCGCCGGTCCCAGGATATTCTGTGCCGGAGGCGGCTTTTACGGTACCCCCACAGCCGGCCACCACATGGTGGCCACCAGCCCCTATGAAGCCAGGAAGATAACCAGGAGACTTATTGCCATGGGGGTGGACTACGCAAAGACTCATCTGGGAGTGCCCCTCGACATCATCCGCGCGGTCGCGGGAGAGGCCCACGAGGTGGGGTTCAGGGTAACGGGGCATCTGGATTCGAGCATCGTACCGTACATTGAGGCCGGCATTGATGGAGTGGAACACGCGTCCGGGTGTGCAGAGGCGACGATCCGAAGTGAGGCGGGGCGAAAAGGGCTGGCCGCGATCAAGCTCTGGCTGGCAAAATTCCTGGGTCCGTGGACGCTGGCGGAAAGGAAATACTTTCCTGAGGTCACGGAATGCCTGGCGCGGAAGGGAACCTTCATCGAACCGACCATGGTTCTCTGGGGTGCGTCGCAGGGGAGAAGAAAAAAGTGGGAATGGGAAGACTATGAGCTGCTCAAGGATCCTGGCCTTTCCTACCTCGCCGAGAACGCACGGCTTCTCTGGCTCAATCACTACTATACGGCCTACGGAGCAAGGGCAAAAGCAGTATCGGCGCAAGATGTTGTCTTTGGCAATCGTTACTCGATTTACGGAATTCTGCCTGAAGCTCAGATGCGGGAAGGGTGTCAGAGGGAGGGGGAGTTCGTATGTCAGTTGGTCAAGGCGGGGGGGAACGTTGTGACGGGTACGGATGCGCCGGCAGTAATCCCAGGGCTCAGCCTCCACCGCGAGATGGAGTTCTTGGTGGAGGCAGGTCTGAGCCCCATGCAGGCGATCATGGCGGCAACCAAGGTCGGTGCGCGTTATCTGGGTAAGGAAGATGAATTAGGTACGGTGGAAGAGGGTAAACTCGCGGACATCGTTGTAGTGAACGGCGACCCTCTGAGGGACCTCAGGGAGGCCCAGAAGATCGAAACCGTGATCAAAAACGGGGAGATCATCGATACCGCTTACCATCCAGGCTTTTTCAACCCGATCCCTCGATTTGACTGTCAGGAGTTTTACGGTTATCCGGTCCCGCAGCTTAGGGCGGTCTCTCCCAACATCGCCGTTGAAAAAGACGCCGGAATTGATGTGAAGCTCCAGGGCACCGATTTTTTCCCCGCCTCCTCCGTTCGCTTCGGTGGGACGCGTATCCCATCACGCTTTACCAGCCAACGGGAGCTCGTCGCCAGGATTCCTGCGCATCTGCTCAGGGTGGGAACGATCCCAATCTATGTGGTCAATCCCAGACCCCATGTGTTTCCCGATCGGGGGGCGACGTCCAATGCCCTCGGTTTTACTGTAATGTTCGCAAAATCAAACGGCTCCGCTTAACAAAGCTTCATTTAAAGACAACCATAAGGAGGATAATGCAATGTACGGATGGAGAGGAATCGTCGGGCTGGTCAAACCGACCTTCCGGCCCGGCTCCTTGGAGAGATTCATTCGGCTCATGCCAGATGGAGTCTGCGTGATAACGCGTTACGTCGGGGTTCACGCCGGTACGGCACAAGAGTTCCAGGAAGCGTTGGCGACCGCTGAAAAGAGGGTTGCTGAAGTGGCCGGGCTTGGCGTGGATCTGGTGGTCATCCAGGGAGTCCCTCCGATCATGTTGCGGGGCCCTCGCTTCGATGCGGAGCTCACGCGCACGCTCCAAGAAAAATACGGGGTTCCGGTCCTGACGGCTACCACGACGCAGATCGAAGCCCTCAGGGCCCTACGACTTCGGCGCCTGGTTGGGCTCACCTATTTCAAAGACGACTTGAATCCGCAATTCGCTAAGTTCTTTGAGGAGTGCGGTTTTGAGGTGGCCTGTATGAGAGGCTGCGTCGATAGGGCATTTTCTGACCTGGGGAAGATCCCGGCGGAGGAGATCTACAGCCATGCCAAGAAGGTTTTTGTCGAGGTGGGTGGTGGGGATTGTATCTATCTTTTAGGGGCGGGTTGGGATTGCCTTCCAGCCATAGAGCCTCTGGAACGGGATCTGGGTGTGACGGTCGTGACCAATGTTCCCGCTGATGTCTGGGGGACCCAAAAGCGGCTTCGCATACGCGTGCCGATAAAGGGCTACGGACGCCTGCTGGAAGAAATGCCATAGGGCTGGACGGTCGAATTGAAATCCTAAGAGGAGATGGGACCCCTTAGATGCCAGGAGCTTCTGCTTGCGAGCCCTATGGATGCATGGTAGAGGAGCTGTTGATTGTTGCATGAAGATTCCTAGCGAAATCATTCGCAGCCTGAGTATCCATCCTCAAAGCAGACCTGGCGTACTCTTTGAGCGCCATCACAGCCGGTTTCGGACTGTTTTTCATGGTAGTGACAAGATGGTCAACAGCGGACGCGAGCTGAGCCGCCGGCACGACAAGACTCACTAACCCGAAAGAAAGCGCCAAGGTAGCGTCCACTTCATCAGTTGAATAGACGAGATACATGAGCGCCTTTCTCGGGACCCGATCAACGAGGGCCGACATAGCTATCGTCGGCATAATATTGTGTGCCATTTCCGGCAGCTGAAACGTAGCCCTATCACTCGCAACGGTAATGTCGCACAGCGCCGCCAAGGCGCATCCGAACCCAACAGCTCTGCCTTGAACGACCCCAACCACCGGCACGTTAGATCGCCGAAATGCCGCGTACGTATCAAAGATCACATTGATTTTTTCACGTAACACGTAAGCTTCGGGGAGAGGACCTGGAGCACGATGGCCCATGGTCTCTCGGCCCAGGCAAAACTCATCACCCGCCCCCTTAAGTAGGATCAAGTGGGAATCCTTCGCGGCGTTGTCGATCATATCCGTCAACTCAACCGCCATTGAGTCACTGACCCGGTTACCGATATCCGGCCGGTTAATTGTGATCGTGGTAACCTCGCCGACTCGTTCTCTCAGAATGAAATTTGACACTTTGCCTCCCTTCTTACTTGCCTCGGGTTAGCGCATTAGACGCTATCAACAGCCCATAACCACGCCGCTTTGGCGTGGTGGACACCCCCGCGACATTTGCTTTTCGATGAAAATATCATTTATAAGGCCGGACCCCAAACCTCTTTATCTGTAAAGGATAAAAGTCGAT
>JBHHYU010000023.1:0-34234 GCA_046757725.1 Binatia bacterium | reverse complement strand
GAGCAGCTGATTTGTAATCAGCAGGTTGTAGGTTCAACTCCTATCGCCAGCTCCAGTCCGAGAGATCCAGGCTACTGAACAAGTTAAATGCAGGCAGGCCCTTAGGCCATAGATCATTTGTGGATTTGGTCTCGAGGGAGAGGAGGAGAGGTTCCCGAGTGGCCAAAGGGAGCAGACTGTAAATCTGCCGCCGTAGGGCTTCGGAGGTTCGAATCCTCCCCTCTCCACCATCATGCGGGAATAGCTCAGTTGGCTAGAGCGCGAGCCTTCCAAGCTCGGGGTCGCGGGTTCGAGTCCCGTTTCCCGCTCCAGTTTTACATAGGGTAGATAGCAGATGGTCCTTCAGTGCTCCGGTGGAATGCGATTAGCCATGTGCTATCAGTGATCGACTGAAATGCCCAGGTAGCTCAGTCGGTAGAGCACGTCCTTGGTAAGGACGAGGTCAGCGGTTCAATCCCGCTCCTGGGCTTTTGCCTGGAGTCATTGTCCCAAGGCAGGTTGTTTGAGCCCAATGATATAAGGTGTGAGGCAGGCCTCTACGGTCAACTAATTTTAGGAGGAAGAAATGAGTAAGCAGAAATTTGAACGAAAAAAACCCCACCTGAACATCGGGACAATTGGGCACGTAGATCATGGAAAGACCACCTTAACTGCTGCCGTTACTAAGGTGTTGGAAAAAAAGGGGACAGCACAATTCATGGCCTACGATCAGATTGATAAGGCACCGGAGGAAAAAGAAAGAGGTCTCACGATCAACATCTCCCATGTGGAATATGAGACGCCGAATAGGCATTACGCCCATGTAGATTGTCCAGGCCATGCGGATTATGTAAAAAACATGATTACCGGCGCGGCCCAGATGGATGGGGCCATCCTAGTCGTATCTGCAGCGGATGGCCCGATGCCGCAGACTCGCGAGCATATACTCCTCGCACGGCAGGTTGGCGTGCCCGCCATTGTGGTCTTCCTCAATAAGGCAGACATGGTGGACGACAAAGAGATATTGGAGCTAGTAGAACTGGAAGTCAGGGAATTGCTCTCAAAATACAAATTTCCCGGGGATGACACCCCAATTATAGTGGGAAGTGCGTTAAAGGCGCTGGAGGGAGATGGATCTGATATCGGCGAGCCGGCTATATTGAAGTTAATGGAGGCGGTTGACAGTTATGTCAAAGAGCCGGTGCGGGATGTGGATAAGCCTTTCATCATGCCCGTGGAAGATGTCTTTACTATTAGCGGTCGAGGTACGGTCGTGACGGGCCGCGTAGAGAGAGGTATTATCCATGTGGGGGATGAGGTGGAGATGGTAGGTTTTAAGGAAACCCAAAAAACCGTCGCTACGGGAGTCGAGATGTTTCGTAAGCTTTTGGATGAAGGCCGTGCAGGGGACAATATCGGAGTGCTGCTTAGAGGGACAAAGCGAGAAGAGGTTGAAAGGGGCCAAGTCCTAGCCAAGCCGGGAAGTATTACCCCCCACACCCACTTCAATGCTGAAGCCTATGTCCTGACTAAAGAAGAGGGCGGACGGCATACCCCGTTTTTTAATGGGTATCGGCCACAATTTTATTTTCGTACGACAGATGTGACCGGTGTGGTGAAACTGCCCGAGGGTACCGAGATGATCATGCCTGGCGACAACATCAATGCGGAGGTCACGCTTATTACCCCCATTGCCATGGAAGAGGGTTTGAGGTTTGCCATTCGGGAAGGGGGCAGGACGGTAGGCGCAGGTGTAGTAACAAAGATTATTGAGTAGCGTAAAGCAGAAGGAGCAGCCATGCGGGACCTGATAGGGTTTGCCTGCGATCAATGTAAGCGGAAGAACTATACATCGACGAAAAACAAAAAAAGGACTCCGGACAAGTTAGCCTTTAAAAAATTCTGTCCTATGTGCCGGATTCACACCCTGCATCGAGAGGTGAAACTGTAAGGGAGATACAGGGGTCAGTAGCTCCAACTGGCTAGAGCGCCGGACTCCAAATCCGGTTGTTGCAGGTTCGAATCCTGCCTGACCCGCCACCTCATCGCGCACGGCTACCCCATGGGAGAATGGATACAAAAGTTTCAGGAGACCTTTCGGCACTCAGTTGATTTCGTTAAGGAGGCCTGGCAGGAGCTCAAAAAGGTCCATTGGCCCTCTCGGAAGGAGACCTATGCGGCGACGGCAGTTGTCGTGGTTCTCGTTTTGATTTTCGCTCTCTTCCTGGCACTAGTCGATTATGGGCTGACCCGAACCATTCAGACCATCATCCGTTAATTTCCTATGTAGGTTCTCCGGTATGGCAAAGCATTGGTACGTGGTACATACGTTTTCAGGGTACGAACAAAAGGCCAAAGCCGCTCTGGAGGAAAGGATTAAGACCCTGGAAAAGCAGGACTTTTTTGGGGACATTTTGGTTCCCGTGGAAAAAGTGGTGGAGTTGGTTAAAGGGAAAAAAAAGACATCCTCAAGGAAGTTTTTTCCCGGTTATCTCTTAGTGCAGATGGAACTTAATGATGAAACCTGGCACACGGTTAAGGAAACCCCGAAGGTAACGGGGTTTGTTGGAGGAACTACACATCCTTCTCCGGTTAGCGATGAGGAAGTTAAGAGCATTACTCAGCAAATGGAGGAGGGGGCTATTAAGCCTAAACCACGCGTCCTTTTTTCCGTAGGGGAAAGCGTTAAAGTCGTTGACGGTCCCTTTGCTGATTTTAATGGGGTCGTAGCGGATGTGCGGCCGGACAAAGGGAAGCTCAGGGTGCTTATCAGTATTTTCGGTCGTGCCACCCCCGTAGAACTGGAATTTGTACAGGTAGCACGAAATTAGAAAAAAAGATTTTCAAGACGTTCGATCGGTTCCAAAAGTGCAATAAAGGGAACGACCCAAACGAATAGACTACTCGAACCGGAATCCAGTTTATGGCTAAAAAAGTAATCGGTGAAGTGAAGCTTCAAATCCCAGCGGGCCAGGCAAATCCCAGTCCGCCTGTAGGCCCGGCCTTAGGTCAACGTGGGGTCAATATTATGGAGTTCTGCAAAGCATTTAATGCCGCAACTCAATCGCAGCAAGGAATGATCATACCTGCCGTTGTAACGGTTTACGCGGATCGTTCGTTTACTTTTGTGACCAAGACCCCCCCAGCCTCTGTACTACTGAAGAAAGCTGCGGGTATCGAGAAGGGCTCCAAAGAGCCCGGTAAGGAAAAAGTGGGAAAAGTGACACAAGCTCAGGTGCGGGAGATTGCTGAGATAAAATTGCGTGACCTACCGGTTAAGGATCTAGAGGCGGCGGAGAAGACCATAGAAGGGACTGCTAGAAGCTTAGGTTTGGAAATAGAAAAATAGAGGCGGTAAAAAATGAAACGAAAAGGAAAGGCCTATCGTGCTGTAGTAGATCAGGTGGATCGTAACCAGAGGTATCCGTTGGAGGAAGGGTTCCGTCGGATGCATGAAACCGCCCGGGCAAAGTTTGATGAGACCGTAGAGATGGCACTTCGATTGGGTGTAGATCCAAGGCAGGCAGACCAGAATGTTCGCGGGACCGTCGTCCTTCCCCATGGGTTGGGAAAAGTGGTCCGTGTGCTTGCCTTCGCAAAGGGGGAGAAGCAACGAGAGGCCCAGGAGGCTGGTGCGGATTTTATCGGGGCCGAAGAGATTATCAAGAAAATCAGTGATGGATGGGTTGACTTTGACAAGGCTGTTGCCACTCCGGACATGATGAGCTCGGTTGGGAGGATCGGAAAGATTTTAGGCCCCAGAGGATTGATGCCCAATCCGAAGACCGGGACCGTCACTATGGACATTGCAAAGGCAGTGAAAGAGATCAAGGCGGGTAAGCTTGAGTTCAGAGTGGATAAGGCGGGAATCATTCACCTGCCCGTGGGTAAGGTCTCCTTCGGGGCGGAAAAGCTCCTGGACAATGCAAAGGCTGTTCTTACCGCGATTCTACGAGCCAAGCCGGCTTCAGCCAAGGGTAATTATGTTCGTGGACTAACCCTTTCCACCACGATGGGGCCAGGGGTCAAGATAGACTTGGCTCAAATCCGGGCTATGGCAGCCTGATTCGAGCACTGTAAAAATGGCCACGGATGATAACAGAGATAAGGCCAGTTTGAATGGACCGGCTCAGGAGAAAACGGAATGACTGAATTAGCAACGAGAGGGAGGAATAAGGAAGAAAAGGCGAGGAGCGTCCTCGCGGTCCAAGCGAAGCTTAAGACAGCCAAAATGGCTATCGTGACAGAATACCGTGGGCTGACAGTGGCTCAGATGACTCGGCTGCGGCAAGAGATTCGCGCGGCAGCAGGGGAGTACCAAGTTATCAAAAATACTATGGTCCGTCGTGCCCTGAAAGATACCACCTATGATTCTCTGGATCAATTCCTTAAAGGTCCGACGGGGTGGGTCTTTGGTTATGAAGATCCGGTAACCCTCTCGAAGGCTTTGGTCAAATTTATCGAGGGAAATCAGAAGCTGACCATTAAAGGTGGTATGCTAGAGGGGGAGTTCTTAGACCAAGCCAAGGTTAAGGTCTTGGCCCAGATGCCTAGTCGGTCGGAGCTTCAGGCCAAACTCCTTGCCCTCATGCAGGCCCCCGCGGTTCAACTCCTTCGCTTGGTCCAAGAGCCGGGTGCGAGGGTGGTAAGGCTTGTGGAAACGCTACGCAAAGGAAAGTTAGAAACTTAAAACGGACGATCTGAAATATCCAGTAAAAGGGGGTAAGGATTCATGGCAGAAGTGACGCGAGATCAGGTAAAGGGATATATTAAAAATATGACGCTGATGGATGCGTCAGCGTTGGTGAAAGAGTTAGAGGAAGAATTGGGGGTAAGTGCTGCAGCGCCGGTGGCTGTGGCGGCGGCTCAGGCCGGGCCTGCGGCGGCGGCAGAGGAAAAAACGGAATTCGACGCGGTGCTGAGTGGGGTGGGAGACAAGAAAATCCAGGTGATTAAAGTGGTGCGAGAGCTCACCGGTTTAGGTTTAAAAGAGGCAAAGGATCTGGTGGATGGAGCCCCCAAGCCAGTCAAGGAGGGTGTATCCAAGGCTGATGCGGAGACGATCAAGAAGAAAATCGAAGAAGTAGGCGGCCAAGTCGAGATTAAGTAAAGCTGCGCTTCCCGTGAGGCAGAGGTTGAGAGCTTAACGCATAGAGGAGCCCTAAAATGCTATCTCAAGTCGCCAATAACTTAAAATTTCACCGAAGTTTTGGTAGGATTAAAAAGATCATTGATTTACCCTACCTGGTTGAGATTCAGAAAAACTCCTATGACAACTTTCTGCAGAAAGACGTTGCTCTGAACCAACGCCAAAACCTAGGACTTCAAGAGGTCTTTGGGTCTGTTTTTCCTATTAAAGATTTCAATGAAACAGCCTCCCTGGAGTTTGTAAGTTATGGGCTCGGAGAACCGAAGTATGATGTGGAAGAATGCCATCAGCGGGGCATGACCTATGCCGCTCCCCTGAAAGTCACCATTCAACTGGTATTGTGGGATGTGGATCCTCAGACCAGCAGTCGGAGCATTAAAAACGTCAAAGAGCAAGAGGTTTATTTCGGCGAGATCCCGCTGATGACAACTAACGGTACCTTTATGGTCAATGGGACGGAGAGAGTGATCGTTAGCCAGCTCCACCGATCTCCTGGGGTATTTTTCGAACACGATAAGGGAAAGACCCATGCTAGTGGCAAGTTTCTTTACTCTGCCCGAGTTATTCCTTACCGTGGCTCCTGGATGGATTTTGAGTTCGATCCAAGAGATATCCTTTATGTTCGTATCGATCGGCGGCGTAAGTTTCATGCCACGGTCTTGTTGAGGGCATTAGGGATGACCGCTGAAGATCTACTCAGCTATTTTCACAAAACCGATAAGCTTGTACTCGGGGAACGTAAGCCCATGTTGGAGTTTAAGCCTAATCATCTCACGGGATTAAAGGCGGGTGCCGACGTGCGCGATCCAAAGAACCATACCCTCATTGTCAAGGAGGGAAAAAAATTCACACGTCCTCTGATCCGCCAATTAGAGCAGGCGCGGGTTAAGCAGGTCCCCATTTCATGGGATGACATCATTGGGCGGGTTGCCGCCCATGATATTGTGGACCCTGAAAATCAGACGGTCCTCGTGGAGTGTAACCAGGAATTTACCCAGGAAAGGCTGGATCTAATCAGGGAAAAGGGGATTTCTGAAGTTGAAGTTTTGTTCTTCGATGATTCTGGTGTAGGTCCCTATTTGCGGAACACCTTGCTTCAAGACAAGATTCATTCATCACAGGATGCCATTTTGGAGATCTACCGCAGGCTTAGCCCCGGGAATCCCCCGACCATCGAATCCGCCACGGCTTTTTTTAATAATCTATTTTTCAACCCGGATCGTTACGATCTATCCAAGGTGGGAAGGCTCAAGTTGAATCATAGGCTCAGACGGGACGTACCCCTAGAACAGGGGACATTGCGCAAGGAAGATATTTTGGAGGTGGTACGTTACCTTATGGAGTTGAGAAATGGCAACGGCTCGGTTGACGATATTGACCATCTCGGAAATCGACGTGTTAGGGCTGTCGGCGAATTAGTAGAGAATCATTTTCGGGTAGGCCTAGTGAGAATGGAAAGGGTCATCAAGGAAAAAATGAGCCTGCAGGATGTGGAAACTCTCATGCCCCAGGAGCTGATCAATTACAAACCAGTTTCTGCGGCCCTCAAGGAATTCTTTGGTTCCAGCCAGCTTTCCCAGTTTATGGATCAAACCAACCCCCTTTCGGTGATTACGCACAAGCGTCGTCTTTCGGCTTTGGGCCCAGGGGGTCTGACGAGGGAGCGAGCCGGTTTTGAAGTCCGCGACGTACATCCGACGCACTATGGCCGGGTTTGTCCTATAGAAACCCCGGAGGGTCCTAACATCGGTTTAATCGCTTCCCTCGCAACCTATGCGAGGGTGAACGAGTTTGGTTTTATCGAAACCCCTTATCGCGAGGTGGAGAATGGACGAGTGACCGATCGAGTCCGTTATCTCTCTGCGCTTGAAGAAGAGGATCATGTGATTGCCCAGGCCAATGCGCCGATCAACAACCGAGGGAGCTTCACCATAGATCTTGTTTCTGCGCGTAAGGGTGGTGAATTTATCATGGCGCGGCCTGAAGAAATAGATTTCATGGATGTCTCACCGAACCAGTTAGTAAGTGTGGCTGCCTCCCTCATTCCTTTTCTTGAAAACGATGATGCTAATCGCGCCTTAATGGGGTCCAACATGCAACGCCAAGCGGTCCCCTTGCTCCGTACCGAGTCTCCTTTAGTGGGTACAGGGATGGAAAAGGTTGTGGCACGTGATTCCGGCGTGACCATAGTTCCCTGGCGTGATGGAATAGTGGAGAGCGTTGACTCTACGCGAATTGTGGTCAAAGCAGATCGGCCGTCTGGTTCGCACCGAGATACCGGGGTGGACATTTACAGCCTCGTAAAATACCAACGTTCCAATCAAAATACCTGTATCAATCAGAGGCCAATCGTGGTTGTGGGGGATCATGTAAAGGCCGGGGATGTCATTGCCGATGGACCGTCGACCGAGATGGGTGAACTGGCCTTGGGCCGGAACGTCTTAGTAGCCCTCATGCCTTGGGGCGGGTATAACTTTGAGGATTCAATTCTGATCAGCGAGCGGGTAGTGAAAGAAGATATTTTCACCTCTATACACATTGAAGAGTTTGAGTGTGTTTCCCGTGACACCAAACTTGGCCCTGAAGATATCACGAGGGATACCCCCAACGTCGGTGATGAGGCCCTAACCGACCTCGATGAGAGCGGTATCATTCGTATCGGGGCGGAGGTGAAGCCAGGAGATATCCTGGTTGGTAAGATTACCCCCAAGGGGGAAACTCAGCTCTCCCCCGAAGAGAAACTTCTACGTGCTATTTTTGGGGAAAAGGCTGGCGAGGTGCGAGATACCTCTTTGCGGGTTCCCCCAGGGGTGGAAGGAACGGTCATCAATGTACGGATCTTCTCACGAAAGGGAATCGGCAAAGATGAGAGGAGCAAAGTCATTGAGGACGGGGAAATCACCCGGCTGAAAAAAGACCAGCAAGATGAGATTCGTATTGTCCAAGACGGGGCACTCAAACGCCTCAAGAAGCTTCTTGTAGGTCGTCGTCTAGCTGTGCGGCTGAGCGATGATAACCGAAAGGTTCTTCTGAGCAAAGGGAAAGAGATCACTGAACAAGATATCGAACAGATTCCTATGGCCTATTGGGGGGACATTCGAGTAGACCATGAGTCGGTGCAGGCAGAACTCGAGCGTATCGTAGGGGGCAGTGCGGAACAAATTGACCTGATTAAAATGGTCTTTCAAGACAAGATTAACAAACTTAAGACCGGAGACGAGCTTCCCCCGGGGGTCATCAAGATGGTTAAGGTTTTTGTCGCTATCAAGCGCAAACTGCAGGTTGGAGATAAAATGGCTGGGCGACATGGCAACAAGGGTGTCCTCTCTCGAATCCTGCCGGAAGAAGACATGCCTTATCTGAAAGATGGGACCCCTGTGGATGTTGTGTTGAATCCCTTGGGTGTCCCTTCCAGAATGAACGTGGGGCAGATTTTGGAGGCCCATTTAGGATGGGCAGCTCAAAATCTTGGGAAACAGATTGAAGAGCAATTAGACAACGGCCGTCCGGATACAGATGCGGTTCGTCGTCGACTCAAGGATTTTCTGGGTTCCCGGGATATCGGTGAGTTTATCGAAGGGGTTAAGGATTCGGATCTGCTCAAGCTAGCGGAAAAATACCGCAAAGGAATCCCTTTGGCGTCACCGGTCTTCGATGGAGCCTCGGAAGAGGAAATCTTCAATCTCCTCAGAAAGGCCGGGCTCCCGATTACGGGGCAAGTGGACCTTTTTGATGGCCGAACCGGCAAGCGCTTCGACCAGCAGGTTACAGTAGGGGTCATGTATATCATGAAGCTTCACCACTTGGTGGACGATAAGATCCATGCTCGTTCCACTGGGCCCTATTCTCTTGTAACCCAGCAGCCACTTGGTGGAAAGGCGCAGTTTGGGGGGCAACGCTTGGGGGAGATGGAGGTCTGGGCCCTGGAAGCTTACGGGGCCGCGTACACGCTTCAAGAGATGCTCACGGTAAAATCTGACGATGTCGTGGGTCGGACCCGGATGTATGAGGCTATTGTCAAAGGCGATAACTTACTGGAGCCCGGCTTGCCGGAGTCCTTCAACGTGATGCTCAAAGAATTACAGAGTTTAGGTTTAGATGTGAACCTGGTGGAAGAAACATATTGAAGGCAGAGAGGGTAAAGTGGCGGAAATCGAGTTCGTGAGCTGGAAGACAGCAGAAAGATTCCGGATTCTGATTTCTAGGTACCGTATTTCTCCGTATTCCTAATGAGGGTTGATCTATGGAAGATCTATTTAATCTCTTTGAAAAGCCAAAAAACCCGTTAAGTTTCAATGCGATCAAAGTATCACTCGCGTCGCCTGAAAAGATCAGGTCTTGGTCTCATGGGGAGGTAAAAAAACCGGAGACCATTAATTATAGGACTTTCAAGCCTGAGCGTGACGGTCTTTTCTGCGCTAAGATATTTGGTCCGACCAAGGACTACGAATGCAACTGTGGCAAATATAAAAGGATGCGCCATCGAGGCGTTGTGTGTGAAAAATGTGGCGTTGAGGTCATTCAATCGAAGGTTCGCCGCGAACGTATGGGGCATATTGAGTTGGCGACGCCAGTGGTTCACATCTGGTTTTTGAAGAGTCTCCCAAGTCGCATTGGTGCCCTCCTCGACATGTCCCTTAAGGATATCGAGAAGGTTCTTTATTTTGAATCTTATGTGGTGACCGATTCCGGCTCGACGCCTCTCCAATACAAGGAGCTTCTCACCGAAGCCCGTTACCGCAAGGCCCTTGAGGAGTATGGTCCAAACTTTACCGCAGAGATAGGTGCCGCAGCGGTCCGTAAGCTTCTCATGGCCTTAGATGTTCAAAAGCTTTCTGAAGAACTGCGCCAAGAGATGCGTAGCGCGAACTCCGAGGTCCGACGCAAAAAGTTAGCGAAACGGCTGAAGGTTGTTAATGCTTTTAAAACCTCGGGGAGTCGGCTAGATAAAAATGCAGGGAACCGGCCGGAGTGGATGGTTCTTCAGGTAATTCCGGTAATCCCTCCAGATCTCCGCCCCCTCGTCCCTCTGGACGGGGGTCGATTTGCCACCTCCGATCTCAATGATCTCTATCGTCGTGTAATCAATCGGAACAATCGCCTTAAAAGGCTCATGGAGCTTAATGCCCCGGATATGATTATCCGAAATGAGAAACGCATGCTGCAGGAAGCGGTGGACGCTTTGTTCGATAATGGGCGCCGGGGAAGGGCTATTACGGGTCAGAACCGCCGACCTCTTAAGTCACTGAGCGAAATGCTTAAGGGAAAAACTGGGCGCTTCCGTCAAAACCTCCTAGGAAAGAGAGTTGATTATTCAGGCCGATCGGTGATTGTGGTAGGTCCTGAACTCCGGCTTCACCAATGCGGACTTCCGAAGAAAATGGCGCTAGAGCTTTTCAAGCCATTTATTTACAACAAGTTAGAAGAGAGAGGCTATGTTACCACCATCAAGAGCGCCAAGAAGTTGGTGGAAAAGGAACGGCCTGAGGTTTGGGATATCTTAGATGAGGTGACTCAGGAACACCCTGTTCTGCTCAACCGGGCTCCAACCTTACATCGGCTTGGGATCCAAGCCTTTGAGCCGATGCTGATAGAGGGTAAGGCCATACAGCTCCACCCACTGGTGTGCGCCGCTTACAATGCCGATTTCGATGGGGATCAAATGGCAGTTCATGTTCCACTTTCCGTAGAGGCTCAGGTAGAGGCTAGGGCGCTCATGATGTCGACCAACAATATACTATCACCTGCCAACGGTAAACCGATCATTGTCCCCACGCAGGATGTTGTTTTGGGTCTTTATTATTTGACTCGGGAACGGCCGCTAGCCAAGGGGAGAGACCGAGTATTTGCTAATCCGCAAGAGGTGCGAATCGCTTATGACCAGGAAGCAATAGACCTCCAGGCACGGATTACCGTTCGAATTAATGGAGAAAGGGTCAATACCACAGTAGGACGTGTCCTCCTGTCTGAGGTCGTCCCCTCGTTCATCCCTTTTAAGGAAATCAATCAGGTTATGAAGAAGAAGGAACTGGCAAACCTTATTGACCTGAGCTACCGACTAGCGGGAAATAAGTCGACGGTGATCCTTGGAGATAAGCTCAAGGATATCGGTTATCATTATGCCACCAAAGCTGGGATATCCATATCGATTAGAGATATGGTCATTCCCAGCGGTAAGGAAGCATTGCTCAAGAGTGCCCATGAGAATGTGCGTGAGATTGAGGAGCAGTATAAGAACGGTCTGATCACGGATGGAGAACGATACAACAAGGTGGTCGATATTTGGGCTGAGGTGACCGACCGGGTCGCTGACGAGATGTTGCATGATCTTGGCACGGAGACCATTACGGATGAGGCAGGAAAGGCGGTTACTGTCCCAAGCTTTAATCCGATTTTCATGATGGCTGATTCAGGAGCGCGCGGAAGTGCTCAGCAGATTCGCCAGCTTGCGGGCATGCGTGGGCTTATGGCAAAACCCTCAGGAGAGATCATTGAAACACCGATTACCGCCAACTTCCGTGAGGGGCTCACGGTGTTGCAGTATTTTATTTCAACGCACGGGGCGCGCAAGGGACTAGCCGATACAGCTCTCAAGACCGCAAATTCCGGATATCTCACACGTCGACTCGTGGATGTGGCGCAGGACTCAGTCATTACAGAGGAGAACTGTGGTACGTTGGATGGCATTGAGATCACTCCACTGATGGAAGGGGGGGAGATCATCCAACCGCTCGGAGACCGAGTGCTTGGTAGAGTCGCCCTGGAGGACGTCAAAGATCCGTTTACCGGCGAAGTGATCGTTCGGGGCAACCAGGAGATTGATGAGAATCTCGTCCAGCAGATTGAAGATGCGGGTTTGGAGCGAATCCGGATACGGTCCGTGCTTACATGTCAATCGAGGCGAGGGGTCTGTGTCATGTGTTATGGTCGGGATCTGGCACGAGGTTCTACGGTGAATCTTGGTGAAGCCATCGGGGTCATTGCGGCCCAGTCGATTGGAGAACCCGGAACCCAGCTCACCATGCGAACCTTTCATATTGGAGGAACGGCTAGCAGAAGGGCGGAGCAAACAACTCTAGAAGCTCGCAATGACGGATTCCTCAAGTTTATCAATATCGCCACCGTTACCAATAAGGAGGGTGATCTCGTGGTGATGAATCGAAATGGCGAGATTGCTATTGTGGACTACCCGGATGGAGAGGACAAGACAGCGGGTAGAGAAAGAGAGAGAGCACGTTATCCGGTAGTCTATGGTGCAAAACTGAAAAAGAAGGATGGATCCAAGCTCAAAGCTGGGGAGCTCCTAGCAGAGTGGGATCCCTATACCATTCCTATCCTTACGGAGACGAGCGGGACAATCAAATTTGGTGATGTAATCGAAGGAACGACGATGGAGGAAAAGGTAGATGAACGGACCGGGCTTTCAACGAAAGTCATCATTGACTTTAAGGAGATAGATAAACGGCCCCGGATCTCGATTAAGGACACGGGAGGGCGCACGGCTCGTTTGTCTCAAACTACCGAGGCCCGCTACCTTTTGCCTGTTGGTGCCAATATTCATGTGCAGGAAGGACAGGCGGTGTCCGCGGGTGAGGTGTTGGCCAAGATCCCGCGCGAGACAACTAAAACGAAAGATATTACTGGGGGCTTACCGCGAGTAGCCGAATTGTTCGAAGCACGCAAGCCGAAGGAATTCGCCATCATCAGTGAGATCGACGGGGTAGTTTCCTTTGGCAGAGATACTAAGGGGAAACGTAAGGTCATAATAACTCCGGATGTGGGAGAGTCTAGAGACTATTTGATTCAAAAAGGGAAACACATCAGCGTTCCAGAGGGGGATCGTGTTAAGGCCGGCGAACCTTTAATGGACGGTTCTTCCAATCCGCATGACATCCTCAATATCCTGGGAGAGAAAGCCTTGGCGAAGTACCTTGTAGACGAGGTACAGGAAATCTATCGGCTCCAGGGAGTTCGGATTAATGACAAGCATATTGAAGTTATCGTTCGACAAATGCTCCGCCGTGTGAGAATCAAGGAAGTGGGCGATACCGATTTTCTTATTGGGGACCACGTGGAGAAGTGGCAATTTGAGGAAGAGAATCAGCAGACGATCGCTCGAGGCGAGAAACCTGCCGTGGCCGAACCCCTTCTCCTGGGTATTACTAAGGCCTCTCTCTCTACGGAGAGCTTCATATCCGCGGCTTCTTTTCAAGAGACAACCAAAGTCTTGACCGAGACAGCCATTCACGGAAAGGTTGATCTCCTCCGGGGACTCAAGGAAAATGTGATTATGGGTAGGTTGATCCCGGCCGGTACAGGGTTTTCCAAATACTCCGAATTAGATTTAGAAATGGAGGAGGCAGAGCAAAAGGACTTGGAGGTTTCGGAAGCGGCACAGGCATAGGTAATTTCCATTGACAACCGACGCTAACTTTGTTAGAAAAACAGGTTTATGCCGCATAATATTCAGTCTGGACTCCAGGTCAAAATCATAGATTAATGCACTAGAAATTATGCCTACGATCAATCAGCTAGTGCGTGTTGGCAGGGAGAAGCAACGGCCGAAGAATACGGCTCCGGCTCTACAGGGATGCCCCCAGAAAAGGGGGGTTTGCACTCGAGTGTATACCTCGACCCCAAAGAAACCGAATTCGGCATTACGTAAGGTTGCCCGAGTACGTCTCACGAACGGAATTGAGGTAACCTCATATATACCGGGAGTGGGACATAACCTACAGGAACATTCGGTGGTTTTGATTCGAGGAGGTAGAGTCAAAGACCTACCGGGGGTGCGGTATCACATCATTCGGGGAACCCTTGATTCGATAGGAGTCCAAGAACGACGTCGGGGCCGTTCCAAGTATGGGGCAAAAAGGCCGAAGTAGGATCATATGCCACGCAAAGGAGGAGTGAGAAAAAGAGAAGTGCTGCCGGACCCAAAATACGGGGATAAGATGGCGGCCAAGTTTGTAAATGCAATTATGAATCGTGGCAAGAAGAGTGTTGCAGAGAGGGTTTTTTATGGTTCTCTAGATATCATCGCTGCAAAAACTAAGGAGGATTCCTTGGCTGTTTTTAAGAGGGCCTTGGACAATGCTCGTCCTTTAGTTGAGGTGCGGTCCCGACGTGTGGGCGGTGCGACTTATCAAGTTCCAATTGAGGTTCGCCCGCAACGACGGCTTTCTTTGGGAATGCGCTGGCTGATTCAAGCAGCGCGGCACCGAGCGGAAAGGTCTATGAAAGAAAAATTGGCTGGTGAATTGATGGATGCGGCAAACAATCGCGGAGGAGCGATAAAAAAGAAGGAGGACACCCATCGTATGGCTGAGGCCAATAGGGCCTTTGCTCATTACCGGTGGTAGTGTGATTTTAGGATCCGATAGATGTTTCGGGAGGCGGTCAGGCCGCCTCCTTTTTTTCCAGTGATGTAAAAAATGGGTAGAACGGTTCCTTTAAATAAAACCCGCAATATAGGTATTATGGCTCATATTGATGCGGGTAAGACGACGACGACCGAGAGAATCCTTTACTATACAGGGATCAATTATAAGATCGGCGAAGTTGATGAAGGAACTGCCACTATGGATTGGATGGTCCAGGAGCAGGAGCGGGGTATTACTATCACCTCGGCTGCTACAACTTGCCTATGGCGCGACCACCGGATCAATATCATCGATACCCCGGGCCACGTAGATTTTACCATTGAGGTTGAACGGTCGCTCCGGGTTCTTGATGGTACCGTTGCTGTTTTCTGTTCCGTTGGAGGGGTGGAGCCCCAGACGGAAACGGTTTGGCGTCAGGCAGACAGATATAAAGTTCCCCGCATTGCTTTTATCAACAAGATGGACCGGCTCGGTGCTGATTTTTTTCGTGTGGTGCGGATGATTCAGGATCGTTTGGGCGCCCGCCCGCTTCCACTCCAGCTGCCTATCGGGGCTGAGGACCATTTTCAAGGGATCATTGACCTCCTTCAGATGAAGGCCATCTTGTGGCAGGAGGAAAGTCTTGGGGCTAAGTATCAGGTAGGCCCGATTCCCGAGGACCTGGTCGGGCAGGCGGAGGAATATCGAGAAAAACTTCTGGAAACTGTATCCGACTGCGATGAGCCTATCATGGAAAAATACCTGGATGGTCGTGAGATCACGGAAACCGAGCTCCGTAAGGCCATCCGTAAGGCCGGTCTTGAGCTCAAGGTGGTCCCGCTTTTTTGCGGCGCTGCATTCAAGAACAAGGGGGTTCAACCGTTACTCGACGCTGTTGTCGACTACCTTCCGTCTCCCCTCGATGTCCCACCGGTTGTGGGCAAGCATCCAGGTTCACAAGAGGAAGAGGTGCGGCTCCCGGAGGATAATGCGCCATTTTCAGCACTGGCCTTTAAGATTGTGACGGATCCGTTTGTGGGCACCTTGACCTTCTTCCGCGTATATTCCGGTGCCTTGTTCTCCGGGTCCAGCATCTATCATTCTACAAAGAGTAGAAGGGAGCGGGTCGGTCGACTCCTAAAAATGCATGCCAATAAACGGGAGGAAATCAAGGAGGTCTACGCGGGTGATATTGCAGCGGCTGTGGGATTAAGGACTGCCACCACCGGTGATACCCTCTGCGATGAGACCCACCCGATTATTCTAGAGTCCATTGAGTTCCCCGAGCCCGTTATATCTATCGCCATTGAGCCCAAGAGCAAGGCAGATCAAGAAAAGCTCGGACTATCTCTGCAAAAGTTGACCACGGAGGATCCGTCCTTCCGGGTGCGCACCGATGAAGATACCGGACAGACCATTATCTCTGGGATGGGAGAACTTCACCTGGAAATTATCGTAGACCGACTGCTCAGGGAGTTCAACGTCCGCGCTAACGTCGGTAAACCGCAGGTGGCCTATAAGGAGACTGTCCGGAAAGCTGTAGAGACGGAAGGAAAATTTATCCGCCAAACCGGGGGGCGGGGACAATACGGACATGTCAACATCAAATTAGAGCCTCAACCTGCCGGGGAGGGGTTTGAATTTAGGGACGCTATTAAAGGTGGATCGATTCCGCGAGAGTACATTCCTGCAGTAGAGAAGGGAATTCGAGAAGCGACGGAGAGCGGTGCTATGGCTGGTTATCCTGTGGTCGATGTCAAGGTTACCCTTCTGGATGGGAGCTATCACGACGTTGATTCCTCGGAGATCGCTTTTAAAATTGCAGGATCCATGGCATTTAAGGATGCTATAAGCAAGGCAAGGCCGGTGCTTCTGGAACCCATCATGGCCGTGGAAGTGGTGATGCCGGAGGAGTTTATGGGAGAAGTCATCGGAGATATTAGTTCGCGGCGTGGAAAAGTGCTTGGGATGAATTCGCGTCCCGCGGCTCAGGTGGTTGAGGCGCGTGTACCTCTAGCAGCCATGTTCGGTTATGCTACGGAGCTGCGCTCAATGACGCAGGGACGGGCTACTTACACCATGCAGTTTTCCCATTACGAACCGGTACCGGCGCCTATCTCCGAAGAGATCACTGCAAAAGCCGTTGGAATTTAGTTTTATACTGAGTTGGGTAAGATATGAACGAGAAGATCCGGATTCGGTTAAAAGCCTATGACCACCGTCTCCTGGACCAGTCGGTGGGGGAAATAGTGGAAACCGTAAAACGGACTGGGGGACGAGTGGCTGGGCCTATTCCCCTCCCTACACGCATCGAACGGTTTACGGTCAACCGATCTCCGCATGTAGACAAAAAGTCCAGAGATCAGTTTGAGATTCGTACTCATAAGCGGTTGCTAGACATCCTCGAACCCACCCAGCAGACCATCGACGCCTTGGGGAAGCTGGATTTGTCTGCTGGGGTGGATGTAGAGATCAAACTCCAGTAAACGGCGTTTGGAATAGAGGAGAAAGAATCCAAGTTCCAAGGCGCTTACTGGATACTGGTTCTGAAGACGGAATTCAAGTTGTTTTATGAAAGGTCTTATTGCGAAAAAGGTAGGGATGACACAAGTGTTTGGGGCGGATGGAAACGTGATTTCTGTCACGGTTCTCCAAGCTGGACCATGCACTGTGGTGCAAAGAAAAGAGGTGGCGCGGGACGGCTATGATGCTCTGCAACTGGGCTTCGGAACCAAAAAGAGCCAGAAGGTAAATAAGCCTGAGCAGGGTCATATGCGAAAAGTAGGAAAAGGTGCCTTTGGGGTCTTGCGTGAGTTCCGCTCGGAAGATGTGTCACAATACGAGGTGGGACAGGAAATCAAGGCGTCGGATCTGTTTAAGGCAGGAGATCGAATTGATATCACCGGGACCTCCAAGGGGAGAGGATTTTCTGGTGTGATGCGACGTTGGGGATTTGCGGGTTTCCCAGCCTCTCATGGCACGCATGAATACTTTCGTCATGGTGGTGCCATTGGTAACCGCTCATACCCTGGTCGGGTTTTCAAAGGAAAGAAAATGGCCGGCCACTGGGGGAATGAAAAGGTGTCGGTGCAGAATCTTGAAGTGATTGCGGTCCGGCCCGAGGAAAATCTGCTCCTGGTTAAAGGGGCTGTCCCGGGTGCTAAGCGTGGAGTCCTCATTGTCCGCCGGGCGGTGAAGGGGGACCGGTAGAAATGGAAGTTCGCGTTGTGTATCCACAGTTTAAGGAAGAGATTTTCGGGGTGAAGATTCGCCCGCACCTGTTGCACCAGGCGGTTGCCATGCAGCGCAACAACCGGCGTGCAGGTTCAGCCTCGACTAAAACAAAAGGGCTTGTACGCGGGGGTGGAAAAAAGCCTTGGCGCCAGAAAGGAACAGGGAGGGCTCGTTCTGGAAGCATTCGATCTCCTCTGTGGGTGGGTGGTGGAACCATTTTCGGTCCGCAACCGAAGGACTATTCTTGTCGTTTACCGAGGAGGGCCCGCAAGGAAGCGCTGCTCTCGGCGCTGAGTGTTAAGAAACAGAATGGAAAAGTCATTGTCCTAGACGCCTTGGAACTGGCTGAAGCCAAGACCAAGCTTATGCGTCAAGTGTTGGGTGACCTGAAGGTCAAGACGGCCCTCATCGTTATTCCCAAGCCGGATGAAAAGGTGAAACGATCGGCACGGAATCTCCCTGCCATCAAGGTGCTTCGAGTTGAGGGAGTTAATGTTTATGATCTTCTCCGCCACGAGCATCTGATTTTAACGGAAGAGGCACTCAAACTCCTCGAGGAGCGACTGGCGTGATGAGTGAGCCCCAGGAGATCATTCAAGCCCCTTTGATCACTGAAAAAGGCTCCCTTCTCGGAGAGACCGCCCATCAGGTTCTGTTCCGGGTTCGGCGGGATGCGAATAAAATCGAGGTCAAAAAGGCGGTTGAAACGCTCTTTAAGGTCAAGGTGGTTAAGGTAAGAATGATCCGTTATCTAGGAAAGGTCCGACGTGTCGGGAGAAACACAGGTCGCTTGCCCCAGTGGAAAAAGGCCTATGTGACATTGAGAGAAGGAGATAAGATTGACTTCTTCGAAGGCGCCTAGGGGTTTGCATAGAAAGTAAACCCGGTAGTAAAAAAGATGGCCATAAAAACTTATCAACCTACTTCTCCGGGAAAGCGTTTTCGGACGGGCCTTAACTTTGCCGAAATTACAAAGGTGAGGCCAGAGAAAAGTCTGTTACGGCCTTTGAAACGTACTGGTGGAAGAAGTAATACCGGTCGGATCACTAGCAATCATCGAGGGGGCCGTCACCAGCGCCTTTATCGGTTGATAGATTTTAAGCGTGATAAGAAGGGTGTTCCTGCAAAGGTGGAAACCATAGAGTATGATCCTAATCGTTCCGCGCGGATTGCCCTTCTTTCTTATGCCGATGGGGAGCGTAGGTATATCCTGGCACCGGACCAGTTACGGGTGGGGGATCCAGTGATTGCTGGAGATGTTAACGTAGACATCAAACCTGGGAACTCGCTGCCCTTGACAATTATTCCTGTAGGGACTGTGGTTCACAACGTTGAGCTCAAGATCGGAAAGGGAGGCCAGTTGGTTCGGAGCGCCGGTGCGGGGGCGCAGTTGATGGCTAAAGAAGGGGCGTACGCGCTCTTGAAACTTCCCTCCGGGGAACTCCGTAACGTTCTTGCAAAGTGCCGTGCAACGGTAGGCAATGTAGGGAATCTCGAGCAGGAAAACATTTCTCTAGGGAAGGCTGGAAGGCGGCGTTGGCTCGGAAGAAGGCCTGTGACTCGAGGGATAGCCAAAAATCCTGTAGATCACCCTCATGGAGGTGGTGAGGGTCGTTCCAAAGGAAACCACCCCAAGACTCCCTGGGGAAAACCGACTAAAGGATACCGGACAAGAAAGAATAGGGCGTCGGATAAATATATTGTGAAACGCAGAGGAGCTTAGTAACCGATGGCACGGTCAATCAAAAAGGGACCGTTTGTGGATGGTCACCTAATGAAAAAGATTGAGTCCCAGAGTCAGTCCAGAGACAAACGGGTCCTGAAGACTTGGTCTCGACGCTCGACCATTACTCCAGAAATGGTTGGGTTCACGATAGGGGTCCATAACGGGAGAAAGTTTATACCTGTATTTATCACAGAGAATATGGTGGGCCATAAACTGGGAGAGTTTGCCCCTACACGAACTTTTTATGCGCATTCAGGAGATCGAAAAGGTGAGGCCAAGTCAACGGTTTCAGTTAGCGCCCCCATGGCGGGCGTTGCAGCGGGTAAACCGGGGGCCTAGGGGCAAAAAATTAAGGATGCAAAAGTCGGAAGTCTAAGTTACGTGACAGCTTAAGGAAACATGGAGACGCGTGCAGTTACAAGATTTGTCCGGTGCTCTCCCCGTAAGGTGAGATTGGTAGTGGATCAGATTCGAGGAAAGGGAGTGGAAGATGCCCTCAATATACTGAAGTTCGTCCCTAAAGGATCAGCGGGGATGATAGCGAAAGCCGTACGGGCAGCCGTCGCAAACGCGGAAGGCACGCAGAGCGTGGATGTGGATCGCCTTTATGTCAAGCGGATTGTGGTGGACGAGGGGGGTATGTGGAAACGGTTTATGCCTCGATCCATGGGTCGGGCTACCCGTATTCGAAAACGCCTGAGCCATATCACTGTTGTGGTAGATGAGAGGAGCGAGACCTAATGGGTCAGAAAACGCACCCAAAGTTATTTCGTATGGGAGTTATTGAGTCTTGGGATTCTAAGTGGTACGCACGTCAGGATTATACCAAGCTGCTTCACGAGGATTTTCAGATTAAAAAGTTTCTGAAGAGCCGTCTCTATCATGCAGGCATTGCGAAGATTGAGATAGAGAGGGCCGCTAATAAAGCAAAAATAAACATTCATACCGCACGTCCGGGGATTGTGATCGGAAAAAAAGGTGCGGAAATCGAAAAGTTGAAAGAAGAGATTACCCGCCTGGCAAATCGAGAAACCTATCTCAACATCCATGAGGTACGCCGGCCAGATTTAGATGCACAGCTTGTGTCGGAAAATGTTGCTTTGCAACTGGAACGCCGGGTCGCGTTCCGCCGGGCCATGAAGGAAAGTGTCTCCCGAGCTCTGCGTATGGGAGCACAGGGGATTAAAATTCAGTGCGCAGGGAGATTGGGGGGCCGGGAGATTGCCCGAACCGAGTGGTATAGGGAGGGTAGGGTTCCTCTCCATACTCTGCGGGCCGATATTAGCTATGGTTTTGCGGAGTCTCGGACAACTTATGGGGTTATTGGGGTCAAGGTATGGATCTTCCGGGGTGAGGTTCTGACGGGAGAAGAGGAGCAACAAAAGGCAGCATTGGGAGTGTAGAAGGGAACATGCGCTAGAGATAGATGCTTATGTCAAGCGTGTCATCTATTACCTACGGGGCTTGATTATGCTGGAGCCGAAAAAAGTAAAATACCGTAAGCGGCAGAAAGGGAGAAGGGGTGGACTTGCCACAAGAGGATCTAGCTTAGCCTTTGGAGATTATGGACTGAAAGCGCTAGGGCGTGGCTGGGTAACGGCACGTCAGATTGAAGCAGCTCGAGTTGCGCTGACCCGTTACATGCAACGCGGGGGAAAGGTGTGGATCCGTATCTTCCCGGATAAGCCATTAACCAAGAAGCCGATTGAGACTCGGATGGGAAAAGGGAAAGGATCTATGGACGCGTGGGTCGCGGTGATCAAGCCCGGGAGAGTTCTTTTTGAAATGGAAGGGGTGCAAGGAGAGCTAGCACGAGAGGCGTTTCGCCTGGCCTCGCATAAGCTCTCTATCCCCACCCAGTTTGTGGAGCGGGGAAGTTCATCCTATGGAAGCTAAGCAGATACGGGAGATGAGCAGTGAGGAGCTTTCCCAAAAGCGGGGCGAGCTTAAAGAAGAGATCTTTCACTTGAGGCTTAGACGGACCACGAGTCGGGTGGAGAACTCCATGAAATTGAGGCAGATTAAGCGAGATCTGGCTCGGTTGGAGACTGTGCTGACGGAAAAAAGGCACCAGGGGTAAAGGGTTAGTATGAATCAAGGAGGTAGCAGAAGAGAACGAAGGGGTTTAGTTACGAGTAATCGGATGCAGAAAACCGTTGTGGTCTCCGTGGAGCGAATCGTGGTGCATCCCAGATACAAAAAGCGCCTCAAGCGGCAAACCAAGGTCAAAGCGCACGACGAAAGAAATCAATGTCAAGTAGGGGACCAGGTGCTGATTGTAGAGTGTCGGCCTTTGAGCCGGGATAAGCGTTGGCGCGTGAGGCAAGTCTTGGAAAGGGCCGTTCAGGCAGAGGCGGATGAAAGAGGAGCCCTTCCATGATTCAAGCGAGCACGATGTTGGATGTGGCGGACAACTCGGGGGCACGGAAGGTTCAATGCATTAAGGTCCTTGGAGGAAGCAAACGCAGGTATGCCTCGATAGGAGATGTTATTGTGGTTTCAATAAAAGAGGCCATCCCCAATGCAAAGGTAAAAAAGGGCACTGTGGCGAGGGCTGTCGTGGTACGAACCGCAAAGGAGCTGGGCCGTCCGGACGGAACTTACATCCGGTTCGACAATAACTCTGCGGTTCTTGTTGATAACCAGAAAGAGCCCATTGGGACTCGTATCTTCGGACCTGTGGCCCGTGAGCTCAGGGCAAAGAAATTCATGAAGATCATCTCACTCGCTCCGGAGGTGCTTTAAGAACACAAGTCAGCGGTAAGCTAGTAAAAGGCTTAAAGCTGAAGGTTGAGCGTTTAGGTTTTAATATGCATATTCGCAAAAACGACAGTGTAATGGTGATTGCTGGTCGGGAGCGGGGGAAGACGGGCAAGGTTCTTAGAATCCTGCCGGAGAAAGGTCTCGCCCTTATCGAGCGAGTAAACTTAGTGAAACGACACTCCCGAGCACGGGGAGCGCAGCAATCAGGAGGGATACTGGAAAAAGAGGCCTTCCTTCAAGCTTCTAACCTTATGGTGATGTGTGACAAATGTAATGGTCCCGTTAGAGTTGGCAAGAAAGTTTTAGCGGATGAAGAAAAAGTGCGTATCTGTCGCCGCTGTGGGGGCCCTTTAGATTAAAACGGATACGATGGCGCGGCTTAAGAAAAAATACGAGGAAGAAGTAGTTCCGGCCATGACGAAGGAGTTCGGTTATAAGAACAAACTTCAAGTTCCACGGTTGGAAAAAATAACGGTGAACATTGGTGTGGGGGAGGCTATTCAAAATATCAAGGTCCTGGATGCGGCCGTGGCTGAGGTTTCGGCGATTACGGGACAGAGGCCGGTGATCACACGGGCTAAAAAGGCCATTGCCAACTTTAAGCTGCGTGCGGGTCTTCCTATTGGGTGCATGGTTACGATGAGGCGCGAGCGGATGTACGAGTTTTTAGACCGCTTAATTCACGTGGCTTTGCCTCGAGTCCGAGATTTCAGAGGGGTTTCCGATCGGTCTTTTGATCATCGTGGCAATTACTCGCTAGGACTGCGAGAGCAGATTATTTTCCCAGAAATCCAGGTTGATAAAGTTGAAAAAGTGCGAGGGCTCACCGTATCGATCGTGACGACAGCGAGAACAGATCCAGAAGGAAAGGCATTGCTTAAGTATTTAGGAATGCCGTTTGTCGCGACAGAACAAGGAGAGGCCGTTGGCCAAGAAATGTCTTCGAATTAAGGCGGAAACGCTTCCGAAGTTCAAGGTGAGACAATATAACCGCTGTCCTGTCTGTGGGCGGGCAAGGTCTTTTTACCGTCGGTTTCGGCTGTGTCGGATTTGTCTTAGGGAGTTTGCTCGCAAGGGGCAAATCCCCGGACTGATTAAAGCAAGTTGGTAATCTTTCGGAGAACAAGATGGGAATGACGGATCCGATAGCGGATATGCTGACTCGAATTAGAAATGCCACACGTGCGCGGCATGAAACTGTCAGGGTTCCCTGGTCACGTATTAAAGAGGGAATTGCCCATGTCTTGGTAGAAGAGGGTTATCTGCAGGAAGTTAGAAAGGTCAAGGCAAAGGATGCAACGGGTGAGGAACTTCGAATCCAATTAAAATTCGACAAAGAAAACAATCCGATTATTCTAGGTTTGAAGCGAGTTAGCCGACCTAGCCTTAGGATTTATGTGGGAGTTGAAGAGATTCCTCCTGTTCGTAAAGGGCTTGGGATCAATATTCTTTCGACACCTAGAGGAATATTGGTAGACCGAGATGCGCAAAGGGCGAAGGTGGGGGGAGAATTGATTTGCTCGGTCTGGTAGACCGGGAGCGAGGTGCAAGGTGTCCCGTATTGGAAGGCAACCGATATCCATCCCGCATGGGGTCAAGATTTTTTTAGAGGATCATAGTATCCGCGTGGAAGGGCCCAAGGGAAAGCTTGAGGCTGAGGTCCCATCAGGGATTCAGGTCAAGATTGAAGGGAATGAAGCACATATTATCCGGGAGACAGATGAAAGGAAAATCAGGGCGTTTCACGGGCTTGCGCGCAAGCTCATTGCCAACATGGTGGAGGGGGTTAGCCGAGGTTTCACCCGGGTTCTGGAAATTAACGGAGTAGGTTATCGAGCAGAAGTTAAAGGGACCGAATTGCATTTGACTTTGGGTTATTCTCACCCCGTCCTTTTTCCCTTGCCATCTGGAGTGACTGCAACTGTGGAAAGGCAAACGGTCGTAACCTTGCAAAGTATAGACAAACAGCTTTTGGGAAAGGCAGCAGCCGTGGTACGACGTCTCAGGCCCCCAGAGCCTTACAAAGGTAAAGGGATAAGATATCAGGAAGAGGTGATTCGCCGTAAGGCTGGAAAGACAGTGGGCGCCGCCGGCTAGAATAGGAGAGTAAAGACGACCATGGCAAAAGGTCATCAGAGACGGATAGGACGCAAACGGCGGCAGAAACGGGTGCGGAAAGAGATTTTAGGAACAGATACTCGCCCGCGTGTTTGTGTTTTTCGGAGTCTAAAGCATATCTATGCGCAGGTTATTTCTGACGAGAGCGGGATAACGCTGATCTCTTCTTCCACGCTCTCTAAAGAGTTGAGAGATAACCCTAAAAAGACCGAAGGGCTCGAAACGGCCAAGCAGGTTGGACTATTGCTGGCTCGGCGTTGCAGAGAGAAGAACATTACTAAGGTGGTATTTGACCGCAATGGGTTCCTCTTTCATGGGCGGGTCAAAGCTTTAGCAGAGGCGGCCCGTGAGGGCGGCTTGAGTTTCTAAATGAAGGAGTAAAAAATAAGGAGATAGAATTCTGGAATTAGAATTCTGAATGCTGACACTTAACGACGGGGTTCTGAGTTGCAATGGAAAGGATTGATCCGCAGGGTTTGGAGCTAAAGGATAAAGTCGTCCATATCAGCCGGGTGGCGAAAGTGGTAAAGGGGGGGCGCCGTTTCAGTTTCAGTGCCCTAGTGGTTGTGGGAGATAGGAAGGCCATTGTTGGATATGGTATGGGTAAGGCCAAAGAAGTGCCAGAGGCCATACGAAAAGGCGTGGAACGGGCGAAGAAAGGTCTGATAAGGATCCCGATTATCGAGGGAACAATCCCGTTCGAAGTTACCGGACAGTTTGGAGCGGGTCATGTCATGCTTAAACCCGCGTCGCAAGGGACTGGTGTGATAGCTGGAGGGGGAGTGCGGGCAGTAGTGGAGGCTGTCGGTATCCAGGATGTGCTTACCAAGTGCATTGGCTCCCACAACGCGCACAATATGGTTAAGGCGACCTTTGAGGCCCTCAGGGATCTTAAATTTCCAGAAGAAATTATTAGTCGAAGAGGAAAGGCATCGGCCTAGTTTCATTGATCATGATGGACCTGAGCAATTTGAAACCTGCTGTTGGCTCTAAAAGAAACAAGAAGCGGGTAGGTCGGGGGGATGGTTCCGGACATGGAAAAACCTCTTGCCGTGGCCATAAAGGACAGGGGGCCCGGTCTGGGGGTGGGACCCGGCCAGGTTTTGAAGGCGGTCAGATGCCGCTTAGCCGGCGCGTCCCAAAACGCGGGTTTCACAACCCTTTTAGAAAAGTTTTGGCCGTAGTCAACCTCGGACAGTTGGAAGTTTTCACTTCCGGGAGTGAGGTCACCCCTGAGAAATTGTTTGAGCATCGATTGGTCCGGAGAAAAGGCGAGCCTGTTAAGGTCTTAGGCGACGGCTCGTTAAGTAAAACTCTGACGGTAAAGGCTCATGGGTTTTCCTCGAAGGCAAAGAAAAAGATCGAGTCTCTGGGCGGAAAGGTAGAGTTCATTATCCCCCATGCTTGAGGGTTTTCAAAACGCCACCAAGATTCCTGAGTTAAGACGCAGGGTTCTTTTCACACTCGCCATGATGGCCGTGTACCGTGTGGGGGTGCATATTCCGACTCCCGGAATTGATCGTGTAGCTCTGGCGGCTTTTTTCGAGCGGGTTCAGGGTACCATTTTTGGTCTGTTTAACCTTTTTTCCGGAGGGGCGCTCGAGCAGTTTTCGGTGTTTTCCTTGGGGATCATGCCTTATATCAGCGCATCGATCATTCTACAGCTTCTCACGGTGGTGTTTCCTTATTTGGAGCGACTTTCCAAGGAGGGTGAAGTAGGGCAGAGGAAAATTACCCAATATACTCGTTACGGAACGGTTGTCCTTTCTATCATTCAAGGGTTGATGATTAGTTTCGGCTTGGAAGGAACCCAAGGGCCTGGTGGCCAAGCCATTGTCCTGAATCCCGGTTGGCCATTTCGTATAATGACAGTCATCACATTGACTTCGGGCACAGCCTTTATCATGTGGTTGGGTGAGCAGGTGACGGAACGTGGGATCGGCAATGGGATTTCCCTGATTATTTTTGCCGGTATCGTAGCTCGATTGCCGTCGGCGATCACAACTACTTTTCAGTTCATTCGCGAGGGAGAATTAGGCGTTTTAGTAGCTCTTGTGCTCGTCGTCTTTGTGGTGGCGGTGGTTGGAGTGATCATTTTCATGGAGCAAGGGCAGAGGAGGATTCCGGTCCAGTATGCCAAAAGGGTGGTGGGGCGGAAGATGTATGGGGGGCAGAGTTCTCACCTGCCCCTTAAAATCAATACCTCGGGAGTGATCCCGCCCATCTTTGCTTCCTCGATTCTAATCTTTCCAGCGACCCTGGCTCAGTTTGCGCCCTATCCTTGGGCCCAAGCGGCAGCGGGATATTTGGCCCCGGGACAGTGGTTGAATGATCTCCTCTATGTGGGGTTTATCATCTTTTTCTGTTATTTTTACACAGCGGTTGTATTCAATCCGGTGGATGTAGCGGACAACATGAAAAAACTCGGAGGCTATATTCCGGGGATCCGGCCAGGACAAAAAACGGCGGATTTTATTGATCGTGTGCTTTCTAGAATTACACTAGGGGGGGCCATTTATCTTTCGGTCGTATCCCTTTTACCGACGATTCTGATTAGCCAATTGAATGTGCCCTTCTTCTTCGGTGGCACCGCCCTCCTGATCGTCGTAGGCGTCGCCTTGGACACGGTGTCTCAAGTCGAGACACATATGATTACTCGTAGCTACGACGGTTTCATGAAGCGGGGTCGAATGCGCGGGAGGAGGGATTGAGTATTGACCTTCGGAGGTCTTGTGCGCGTAGTTTTTTTGGGCCCACCCGGGGCGGGCAAAGGAACTCAGGCCCTGTTTCTAAAAGAAAAGTATGGTGTTTGTCCGGTGTCAACCGGAGAACTCTTGAGGAAGGCAGTTCGTGATCGGACGTCTTTAGGGAAGGGAGCTGCAAGGCACATCGAAAAGGGCAGACTAGTCCCTGATAAAGTCATGTTAAGTCTTGTAGCTGAGCGATTGCGTAAAAATGATTGTAAGAGGGGTTTTGTCCTAGACGGATTCCCGCGAACACGAGTCCAGGCCGATGGTTTGGATGCGATACTCAAAGAGATGGAGTGTGAACTGGACTGCGTCTTTTATATCCGGGTCCCCCAAAGCGTGATCCTTGAAAGATTGGTAGGGCGCCGAACATGCAAGCGGTGTGGGAGCCTTTATCATATCGTTTTTGATCCTCCCGGCCGAACCGATTTTTGTGATCGATGTCTGGGGGAACTCTATCAGCGTGAGGATGATCGCGAAGAGGCAATCAGTGCGCGACTTCACGTTTATGAAACCCAGACCGCTCCGTTGATTGACTATTACCGTAAGAGAGATCTGCTCAAGGAAATTGACGGCGTGGGAAGCGTGGAGGAGATCCGAGACCGTTTTCTTAAGGCGCTCGGAGGGGCCTGAAAGTGGTCTTTCTTAAATCCAACCGGGAAATCGAGATCCTGAGGCGGGCAAATCTAATCGTAGCGGAGATCCTGAGGGAGTTAGAAACAAAGGTTGCCCCTGGCGTGACGACATCGCATTTAGATGCTTTGGCTGAGGAATTGACTTATAAGAAAAAGGCGCGACCGGCATTCAAGGGGTATGTGGTGGCGGATAAGGTCTATCCTTCTACCCTTTGTGCCTCCGTCAACGAAGAGATCGTTCATGGGGTCCCCTCCGATCGTGTGCTTCAAGAGGGAGACGTTGTGGGGCTTGACTTTGGCGTGATACATGAAGGTTTTTACGGAGACTCTGCCATTACAGTGGGAGTAGGGAAGGTAACTGAGGAGGCACAATGTTTGATGCGGGTTACCGAACAGGCCCTTTATAAAGGTATCGACCAGCTTGAGGAGGGCAAGAGATTGGGGGATCTTTCTTCGGTGATTCAGCACACTGCTGAGAGTGCTGGTTTCTCGGTGGTCAGAGTCTTTGTAGGTCATGGGATAGGCAGGAAACTTCATGAGGATCCCCCTGTCCCAAATTATGGAGATGCGGACCGGGGGCTTCGACTGAGGGAAGGTATGGTTTTGGCCGTCGAACCGATGTTCAACGCAGGCGGATATGAGGTCGAGATCAAAGAGGATGGGTGGACCGCTGTGACGAAAGATGGCAGCTTGTCGGCCCATTTCGAACATTCAGTGGCGATTACTAAGGACGGACCCTATATTTTAAGTAAATTATAGAGCTAGCGATTAGGATTTAGGAAAAGGGGTGCAAGGGCAAAGGTTCTCTCAACTTGCATTCTGGCTCCTGAGTTCTGTTTTCATTGTTTGTTATGCCGAAAGAAGATTCCATCGAGGTGATAGGGACGGTGTTAGAAACGCTTCCCAATGCCATGTTCCGAGTAGAGCTGGGTAGTGGCCATAAAGTCCTAGCCCATATTTCCGGAAAAATGCGGATGCATTATATCAAGATACTCCCGGGCGATAAAGTCAAGATAGAGCTGTCTCCCTATGACCTTGGTCGAGGAAGAATTGTCTACCGAGAAAAATAGAAATTGGCAGGAGCACGCGGTTGAAGGTTAGGGCTTCCGTTAAGAAAATCTGTAATAAGTGTAAGATTATTCGGCGCAAGAGAATCGTGCGCGTCGATTGTGTCAACACCAGGCATAAACAGAGACAGGGATAAAAGGGATCGGGACTTAAGAAAACCAAGGGGTCAAGGTTATGGCACGCATAGCAGGAGTAGACTTGCCCAGAAACAAAAGAATGGAGATCGCACTGACCTATCTCTACGGGATTGGAAGGAATACCTCAAGGAAAATCCTCCAACAGGCCGGGGTTAACCTTGATACCAAAAGCGACAACCTCGGCGATGATCAGGTGGTTAGAATTCGTCAGGTCATCGATCAAGGTTCCAAGGTAGAGGGCGATTTGAGACGTGACGTATCGATGAATATCAAGCGTCATATGGATATTCGAACTTATCGCGGACTGAGGCACCGCAAAGGTCTTCCTGTTCGGGGGCAGAGGACCCATACCAATGCGCGTACTCGCAAGGGGCCGAGTAAAACCGTGGCAGGTAAAAAACGTGTTCCGTCGAAAGGATAATTATAAGAAGAATGCAGCGTACAGGACCCGGGGGACATGCTGTGAAATCTGACTAACGACACCCGGATTCGTTTTATTGGAGAAGTTGATGGAAAAAGATGGTGAAAAAGCTCAAGAAAGTCAGGTGGTGGAGAAAAAACCTGCGGAGAAGGTTGCCCGTCGGAGGAAGGGGAAGAAGAACATTTCTGAAGGTGTGGTCCATATTCATTCGACCTTTAATAATACCATTATTTCTATTTCCGACTACCAGGGTAATGTCATCTCTTGGTCGAGTGCCGGGGCCATGGGATTCAAAGGGTCACGAAAGGGGACCCCATTTGCAGCCCAACAAGCAGCCGATAATGCAGCGAGAAAAGCCATGGACCACGGGGTACGAAGTATTCAGGTTTTTGTCCGGGGCCCAGGTGCGGGAAGGGAATCGGCACTCCGTTCTCTCCAGGCGGTGGGATTCAATATCCGATTGATTAAAGATGTTACCCCGATTCCCCACAATGGCTGTCGTCCGGCTAAGCGGCGAAGGGTTTAGGATTGATGAGAAGTCAGAAGTTGGGACTTAGAATGCAGGATTCTGATTCCTGGCTCCTGACTAATGAATTCGCTAAAGGAGAACCTATTGGCTAGATATTCGGAGTCGGTGTGTCGGCTTTGTCGACGAGAAAATCTCAAGCTCTTTCTCAAGGGAGAACGTTGTTATACGGACAAATGCGCCATCGAAAGGAAAAGCTATCCTCCGGGTCAACATGGTCAGAGAAGAACGAGATTTTCCGAATACAGCATCCAGTTGCGGGAGAAGCAAAAGGTCAAACGCATGTACGGTCTTTTGGAAAAACAATTCCGTCGCACCTTTGATCTCGCTGCTAGGGTTAAGGGGATTACAGGTGAGACTCTTTTAACCCTCTTGGAAAGACGCCTAGATAATGTCACGTATCGACTTGGTTTTGGTAGCTCACGAGCCGATGCGCGAATGCTCATTCGACACGGCCATATCTTAGTTAATGGGCGACGGGTGACCATCCCATCCTATGCTGTTTCTGCAGGAGATGTGCTTTCGGTGAAGGAGCGCAGTCGTCAAATGGAGCGGGTGCTTTCTGCATTAGAAGGTTCCCAGAGACGGGGTATCCCTGAGTGGGTTGAACTTGATCGAGAGGCTTTCAGCGGAAAGATAAAGGTGCTGCCTAACCGCAGCGACGTCACCGCGCCAATCAATGAGAAATTGATCGTGGAACTATATTCGAAGTAACTTTTAATTTTTGGGAGAAGCTATGCATAGGCATTGGACCGAGTTGATTAAACCCAAGCAGCTTGAGGTAGACGGGAAAAGTCTTACCTCTACCTACGGAAAATTTCATGCGGAACCTTTTGAGAGAGGATTCGGTCAGACCATCGGTAACTCCTTACGTAGAATACTTCTTTCATCACTGATGGGCGCCGCCATAGTCTCGGTTCGGCTCAAGGGAATTCTCCATGAGTTTTCAACACTACCGGGCGTTACTGAAGATGTGACCGACATCATCCTCAATCTTAAAGAGGTTCGTATCAGGCTGGACGATTCGGAACAGCAAACTCTCCGGGTTGAGGCCAAGGGCCCCAAGGCCGTTCAGGCAAAAGACATTGTTGGCGGTCCCGGCGTGGAGATTCTTAACCCGGAGCAACATCTGGCGACCTTATCTCGTGAGGCGAAGTTGGAGATGGAGTTAGTAGCAAAGCTAGGGCGAAGCTACGTGCCGGCAGAGAGAAATAAAGAAGACGAGGCCCCGGTGGATACGATTTTCATGGATGCAGTTTTCTCTCCCATTCGGAAAGTGGATTTCAATGTGACTAATGCACGGGTCGGACAAAGAACGGATTATGACCATTTGGTCTTTGAGGTATGGACGGACGGGAGTATTAAACCGCCGGATGCAGTAGCGTACGCCGCAAAGATCCTCCAGGATCAGGTCCAGATTTTCATTAATTTTGATGAGGAACCCCAGCATGAGACCCGTGAGGAATCGCCGTCACTTCAGCTGAACGAGAACCTCCTTCGCGGTGTAGATGAGCTGGAATTCTCAGTTCGTTCACAGAATTGCTTGCAGAATGCGGATATCAAATACATCGGCGAACTGGTCCGGAAAACAGAACAGGAGATGCTAAAAACCAAGAACTTCGGCCATAAGTCGCTTAACGAGATCAAAGAGATCCTTCGAGATATGGGCCTAGAACTTGGGATGAGACTTGATGCGTTTCCCACCCGAGAGGAGATTGAGAGGCGGAGATTGGCAAAGGACAAAGAGACCGCCTAAGCTAATTTATTAGAGTCAGGAGGCCTCGGTTTACGGTTTTGAGGTCGCACTTCAAAACTCAGTATTGGGAAAGTGCTCCGATTCAGTTTAAATTTATGCGCCATCTTAAATCAGGACGAAAGCTTAACCGTAGTTCCAGTCATCGTTCAGCCTTGATGCGCAATATGGTGACTTCTTTGTTGCATCACGAGCGGATTGAGACCACGGATCCAAAGGCAAAAGAGCTTAGACGCTTAACAGACCACGTCATTGGTTTGGGCAAAGAGGGAAGCCTTCACGCCCGGCGCCGAGCCCTTGGAATCATTCAAAATAAGGCGGTGGTGCACAAGCTCTTCGAGACCCTGGCATTGCGCTTTAAAAACCGCATGGGTGGTTACACGCGTATCGTCAAGGTTGGATGGCGACACGGGGACCATGCGCCAATTTCGTTGATCGAACTGATGCCAGAAAAACTTGAGGGCAAGGTTGCCCCCCCTTCTAGTTCCAAGACGAGAAACAGGCGCCGAGCCCGAAAAGAAAAAGAGGCTACCCCCAAGAAGAAGGGAACATCCAAGTAGACAGCTAAAAAGGCTCCCTGCTTAGTTTCTTGTTTGGTAGCAGTCTCAGGCCCGACCTGGGTTTTTCCCGGTCGGGCCTTTTAACTGTGTGCTGACAGATCTCTTTTGTTAAAGATGAAGGCGTGATATGAAGCTTTCAATCAATAGGAAAAACAGTGATGTTATTACGGTACTCCCTTGAAAGTCTGTTAAAGTTCGAGCTCAATGACGAGGCGTTGCGCCAGCTTCTATGGAAAGATTTCGGCAACGGGTTATCGATGAGCCGGCTGGCGCGGGAAGGCATGAGGGAATTAGTCCTTTATCGTGTGCAGGCTGATGCCGATCCGCAAGCCTTTTTACAACATGAACATATAGGTGGTGAATTTTATCTGGTGCTTAAGGGGAAAATTGCAGACGAAAGCGGGATCTATCGCCAGGGGGACATTGTCTATCTAGATCCTAAATCGGTCCATACTCCGCGAGGTGTTGGAGAAACGGTAGTGTTGGTACTCTGGCCTGGGGGAGTGAGGGTTATAGGATGATCGGGGAGTCAGTAGTGCTCCCCCGGGGCAAAATTGACATTTGCGCCCAGGGGGCAGAGTGTTCGCACTGATTTTGGCCGGCTTTGTAGAGACTTCGAGGGCCTTAGGTCTATTCTGGGCACCGGGATTGGTCAGTTGATTTTTAAGCAAGCAGGGAGGGAGTTATGAAAACTTTGGGATTTATCGGTACTGGGGGGATGGGAAGTGGGATGGCCTCCAATCTTATCAAGGCCGGCTACCGCTTGTTTGTCACTGACCTCAGGCGTGAGGTAACACGTAAACTGGAGAGTCAGGGCGCTCAATTTAAGAACTCTCCGAGGGCCGTGGCTGAGGCTTCCGAGTTGGTGCTCTCTATGCTTCCTTACAATGAGGCCGTGGAGCAGGTCGGGCTGGGCAAGGATGGACTGCTTGAGGCGACCACTGGAGCTAGACTCTGGATCGATTGTAGCAGCATCGACAAAAAGACCATTGTGGGTGTTAACCAGCAGATGCAAAAGAAAGGCTGGGAAATTCTGGATGCCTCCGCGGGTGGGGTAGAGGAAGCCGCGGCAGCCGGCACCCTATCACTCTGGGTTTCGGGACCGAAGAATCTCTTTGAGGAGAATCAGCCGATCCTCCAACCCATGGGTAAAAAGATTGTTCACGTGGGGGGATTGGGCAATGCGAAACTGGTTAAAACCGGAATGGCCATGTTAGCGGCTATTCAACACATGGGGATGGCGGAGATATTCAATTGGCTCAAAAAAGGTGATGTCTCAGAAGAGACGTTTCAGAATGTGTTACGCAACTCACAAGTGCACTCGGAGGCGGTGGAACGGATGTGCCAAACCCTCGTTAGCCGTAAGTTTAAACCGCGGAAATCCTGGATGCCTAAGGATGTAGGTTTCGGATTACAAATAGCCAAAAGTATGGAGGTCCCGGTTCCGTTCAGCGCCCTAGCCGACCAGCTCTTTTCGGTTGCGCAGGCTAGAGGCCTGGACGGGTACGAGGCGACCGGCATTGCTTACCATGTTTTTGAGTTGATCGGTGGACAAAAGAATGGGTGACAGTTATTCTGGTTTTTTGATCTAAAGTACCTTATCCTTGCCAAAAAAAGTTTCAGCCCGGCTTTTGCCATTGTGACCGAAGTGGCCTGGTATCACGTAAAATTACGTGGCAAGTTGTGGCGGGCTCTCCGTTAAAAAGTGTGGTTCCTCAGGAAAAAACCTTTCAGCCTGAGTCAATAAGTCTGTGCCTCGACGGCCACCCTCCCGTCCCCTTCGGGTGAACTTTCCAACGGCCTGAGCCTGCTCCAACCTCCACTTCCCCGTGCATCAGACCTCCAGGTTTTCTCCCTCGGAACCGGATGCATGGGTGCACGGCACCGGGGGTAGGCTCCGAAGAGAGGGAGACATCAAACCGTGCTCGGTGTCGAACACGAAGCACGAACACGAGCCACGAAATGGGTTCTCGCTGAGAAGCGGGCTACTTACGCCTAACTCTTATGAGGCCCCCGGTTGTCAAGGGCACAAAACTCCGTTGACGAAAAGACGGTC
>JBHHYU010000022.1:0-34983 GCA_046757725.1 Binatia bacterium | reverse complement strand
TGGGCTACAAAATCTTCTTCGGTGAGACCATCGGCAACCTCCCTTTCCCCGACGATGGAATTTGCACGGAAACTTTCCGCAATATCACCGAATCCAAGCTGCCGCTCTGCATCCACGCGGAGAACCGCCAGATCATGTATCACAACCTGAATCGGCTAAAGGCTGAAGGCAAAAACGACCCTATCCATTGGGAATCGTCTCGTCCTTATCTTTGCGAAGCCGAGTCGGTTCACCACGCCCTGTTCTTTGCCGAAACCTTTGGAACCAAACTGCACGTCCTCCACATGAGCTCCAAGCAGGCTGCTTGGATGGTGCGGGACGCCAAGGCGCGGGGCCTCAGGGTAACTGCCGAGACGGGACCTCATTATCTTCTCAGAGAATACAAGGACATGGCGGAAGTAGGCTCTCTGTTGAAGATGAACCCCCCAGTCAGGAGCAAGGACCATGGAGAGGTCCTATGGGACGGCCTGCTGAACGGCTACGTTGATATGATTGCTACAGACCACTCACCCCATACGCTGGAGGAAAAGGGATCGGATCTTTACGGCAAGATGTTGAAGCCGGCGATCTGGGAGTGCATTTCCGGCTTTTGCGGCGTGGAGACAGGAGTCCCGCTGATTCTGACCGAGGTCAACAAAGGGCGAATATCCCTGAACCAATACGTCAAACTCACCTCAGAAAACCCCGCCAAGGTTTGGCAGGTCTATCCCAAAAAGGGTGCGATCCGTCTGGGTTCGGACGGGGATATAACCATCGTCGATATGGATAAAGAGGGAACCATCGACGTCAACCAGCTTCATAGCAAAAACAAGCCCACGCCCTGGCATGGTTGGAAAGTCAAGGGAATGCCCGTATGCACCATCGTCCGCGGGCATGTCCAGATGCGCGATGGAGCGGTCGTAGGCAAGCCTATCGGTCGCATGGTCCGTCCCAACCCCTCATGAAACCATAGGGAGAGTTCATTTTTCGGTCCGGTTTATGAAACGCCCCGAAACTCTCGAGATCTTCCAGCCAACCTCGTTAGGCGAAGCCAGCGCCATTTTAAAAAACAATGGCCCCGGCGGGCATTTTCTTGCTGGAGGAACCGATCTTGTCATCGCCATCAAGGAAAAAGGGCTGGTTCCAAACTACGTGGTGGATCTCAAAAAGATACCCGCTCTGTCGGGTATCCGTGAAGGAGCAGACGGGAGTTTAATCATCGGTGCCTTAACAACGATGCGTGAGCTGGAGATCTCGCCGGTCATCTGCCGGAAATATCCCTTTCTAGCCCAGAGCGCTGCGGAAGTCGGCTCGATCCAAATTCGAAACCGAGCCACCGTCGGTGGCAATATGGCCAACGCCACCCCCTCTGCAGATGTGGCCCCCAGCCTCCTCGTTCTGGATGCCAAGGTAAAAATCAGCAGCCCAAGCGGGGAACGGGTTATCGATCTGGAGCACCTCTTTCGCGGGCCGGGACAAACTGTGATGCGTTCGGAGGAGATTCTTGTGGCAATCTTGATCCCACCGTCAGATCCGCGGCTTACGGGAGAGTATATTAAACTGTCCCCCCGTGAGACTATGGATCTCGCTTATGTCGGTGTTGCCGTAACTCTCACCCTCAGCAAAGAAGAAAAAAGGTGCGAGGCAGTTCGAATCGCCCTTGGAGCCGTCTCACCAACTCCCATGCGGGCTAGAAAGGCGGAGGCTGTCGTCGCGCATCAGTGTCTTACGGAAGAGATCGCCGCACAGGCCGGCGAAGAGGCTTCCAGGGAATGCCGACCCATCAGTGATGTGCGTTCATCCGCAGAATACAGGAGAGAGATGGTCCGAGCTATGACGAAACGCGCTTTGCTCAACGCAACTGTCGCCAGGCGTGGCCCAATCCCCTGGACCCATAGACGGGACAGAAGATATTAAAAGCCTTGTCCGACAGCAATGATTCAAAAGAGGACTCCATGCTGGTGAATCCCGTAAAGGGTCTTGGAGAAAAACATGAAGAAAAAAATCCAGATAAGACTGAATGGCAAGAGCGTAACCGTACAGATCCCCATGCATCGTCTTCTCTTGGACCTACTGCGCGACGAGATAGGGTTAACCGGAACCAAGGAGGGCTGTGGAACCGGAGACTGCGGTGCCTGTACTGTCTTGCTCAATGGCAAACCGGTTAATTCTTGTCTCATCCTCTCCGGCGAACTGGATGGGGCCGAGATCACTACCATTGAGGGATTGGAAATTGGGCCTGAACTTCACCCGGTTCAGCAGGCGTTTATTCAAGACGGAGGCGCCCAGTGTGGTTATTGCACTCCCGGGATGCTCATGATGGCGAAAGCATTCTTGGACGAGAACCCGAGCCCGACGGAAGAAGAGATCCGGTTTGCCCTTTCCGGCAATCTGTGTCGCTGTACCGGTTATGCCAAGATCGTCGAAGCAGTTCGGGATGCTGCCGCCGAACTCCGCGATAAACAACCCCACACTAAACAAAACTGAGGACCAAAATGGCTGAACTTGCGGTCGTAGGGCAACCGGTTACACGTGTAGATGCAGAGGAAAAGGTGCAGGGAAAGGCTGTTTATGGTTATGATCTGACTCTGGCCGACATGCTTTACGGTAAGGTCCTTTTCAGTCCGAAACCCCATGCTAGGATAAAGCATATCTCTACTGAAAAGGCTAAGAGATACCCCGGCGTGCGCGCTGTCATCACCGGGAAAGATGCACCGTGGATTCACGGCGAGTCAATCAGAGATAAGCCCTTCCTGGCCCAGGAAAAGGTCCGGTATGTGGGTGAACCGGTGGCCGCTGTTGCCGCAGTAGACGAAGATACGGCAGAGACCGCAGTAGCTCTCATTGAGGTGGAATACGAGGATCTCCCCGCCTATTTCTCGCCGGAAGAGGCCTGTAAACCAGAGGCCTTCTCCATCCATGAAGATTTTAGCAGCTACCCTAAGAGCGACTTTATAGCGGGCGCTTCACTGCCTAATGTCTGCGAACATTTTAAACTAAGAACCGGGGACACTGAGCTTGGATTTGGAAAAGCAGACTTGATCCTTGAGGAACGTTACTCCCTCCCTGTCATCCAGCACGCGGCCATGGAGCCCCATTCGGCACATGCCCGGGTAGAGACTGCAAGCGGGAGAGTCACTGTTTGGGTAGCCAATGACGCCCCGTTTCGTGCCCTGACCGAACTCTCCCAGGCCCTGGAACTTCCGAAGGAACAAATCCGCCTGATTAACCCTCTTCAGGGAGGAGGTTTTGGTTCCAAAGGGGGACTCAAAGTAGAGCCCATCGCCATTGCCTTAGCCTATCACACCAAGGGCAGGCCGGTACGCCTCAAGTTTAACCGTTCGGAGACATTCGTCTCGACGCTCACCCGCCATGAGGCCGTCATTTATATTAAAAGCGGTGTCAAGAAAGATGGCACACTGGTGGCACGGCAGATGAAAATTTTCTGGGGCGCGGGTGCCTATGCTGAAAAGAGCCCCACAGTCTGCATCCGGGGGAGCCTGCCGGCTCCCGGCCCCTACCGTATTCCAAACGTGAAGGTAGATGGGTATGCGGTCTATACCAACAAGCCTGTGGCAGGCGCCTTTCGGGGCTATGGGATTCCCCAAGGAGCCTGGGCGTGCGAACAACACACCGATCAGCTGGCCCAGCGATTGGGAATGGATCCTCTCGAGTTCCGCTTAAAAAATATCTTTATGGAAGGAGATGTCGCCTACTGGGGAGAGAAGCTCCACAGTGTAGGGCTCAAGGAGTCTCTGCTCAAAGCGGCCGAGGCCATCGATTGGGGGAAAAGGGAACAAGGGGCCAAGGGAACAAGGAGCTCTTCTAAGGTGGGAAAAGGGTTAGCCTGTATCGCCAAGCCCACACGGAGTCCAACTACATCCGCCTCTGCGGTTTTAGTGAACAGCAAGGGTGAGATCACAGTCTTGGCCGGGACTGTAGAGATTGGCCAGGGTTGTAGTACGATACTTTCACAAATCGCGGCTGAAGAACTGAAAGTGCCTGTGGAGAGAATTCACATGGCATCGCTTGACACGGATGTGATCCCTTTCGATGCCTCAACCACCTCCAGCCGAAGCACCTATCACATGGGGAATGCGGTCCGCACGGCGGCCATCCACGCTCGAGACCAACTGGCAGAGATCGCAAGTCCAATGCTCGAGACGGGGAAGGAGGAGCTCATATTCTCGAATGGTAAAGTCTGCTTGAAGGAACATCCACAGATGGCTTTGCCCATTGGTGAGGTGGTTCGCAGAAGGCTTGGAGCGGAGGGTGTGCTTCGAGGCGACGGCTCCTATACTTACGACCTAGGAAAGGATCTGGATCTGGAGACGGGACATAGCGATCACGCGTCCGCTTTTTACATGTACGCCACCCAGGCCGCTGAGGTCTCCGTTGACGAGGAGACGGGAAGAGTCCGTATCCTTCGGATCTCCGCAGCCCACGACGTGGGGAAAGCCATCAACCCGCTCAACTGTGTGGCCCAGATCGAGGGCGGCCTGGCTATGGGGATCGGCGCCGCTTTACACGAGGAACTGATTATTGATGAAAAGGGAAAGGTCCGCAATCCTTCTTTTTTGGACTATCACCTGGTTACCCCTCTGGATCTACCGAAAATGATACCGATCATCGTTGAGTGTGCGGAACCGGAGGGACCTTACGGGGCAAAGGGGTTGGGCGAGCCCGGCCTAGCACCCACACCTGCCTGCATCGGGAATGCCGTCGCTCACGCTTTGGGGGTAAGAATTTATGATCTCCCTTTGACTCCGGAACGGGTTTACAGGGAGATACAGCGAAGGATGGAAAAGGGAGTCCGTTAGTGAATAGGGAGATTCTCGAGATCTACAAGGAAAGCGGCGCGCTCAAAACAGGCCATTTTCAGCTCACTTCGGGTCTTCACACAGACACCTACCTTCAATCTGCTCTGGTGTTTCAGTATCCGGACCATGCAGACCACATCGGCACGGAGATCGCCCAAACTTTCCATGATAAAAAGGTGGAACTTGTCGTAGGGCCAGCCGTGGGCGGCATTATCGTCTCCCACGTAGTGGGGAAAGCCTTAGGCGTCCGTTCTATCTACACCGAAAGAAAAGGAGGAAGACTTGTCTTCTATCGAGGGTTCGATGTCAAACCCCATGAAAGAACGCTAGTGGTGGAAGATGTGGTGACCACAGGGGGGTCCGTCCGAGAAACCATAGAGGTCGTGAAGAAATACGGAGGGGAAGTGGTCGGGATCGGTTCCGTTGTGGAAAGAAGTGGTGGAAAAGTCCGTTTCGATGTACCTTACCACCCGCTCCTGGTTATCGAGGCCGCATCTTTTCCTTCGGAGAACTGCCCCCGGTGTAAAACAGGAGAAAAGGTTACCATTCCCGGCAGCCGAGGATTATAAACTTTGAATAAGTGAGTTTGAAAACAGACCTCCGTTCTGAAATATGAAAATACCGTGCGCCATATACCGAGGCGGTACCAGCAAGCCCATCTTTTTCTTGGAGAAGGACCTACCCACGGACTCTGAGGAGAGAGACAAGGCTATTCTTGCTGCCTTCGGCACTCCGGATCTTCGCCAAATTGATGGCTTGGGAGGGGCTGATCCCTTGACCAGCAAGGTTGCTTATATTGGCCCACCATCCGTTCCCGACACAGACATCAATTATACCTTTGGTTATGTGGGAATCTCGACGCCCGTAATCGATTACGTCGGAAATTGCGGAAACACCTCCGCTGCCGTTGGCCCCTTTTCTCTGTTGCGTGGTCTCATTGAGCCAAGGGAGCCCATAACGAAAGTGCGTATTTACAATACAAACACAAAAAAGATCATCGTAGCGGAATTTTGCGTGCACAAGGGAGAATTTGTGAGTGAGGGGGATTTCCGTATTGACGGGGTTCCCGGAACCGGATCCAAGATCTTGCTGGACTTCATCGATTCAGGCGGCTCCGTTACAGGCAAGCTCCTACCCACAGGTAAGGTCAAGGAGGAAATCAAGTTTCCCACCATCGGCAGGATTACGGTTTCTATGGTAGATGCCGCTAACCCCTTTGTCTTTGTTAGGGCCTCGGATTTGGGCCTTCGACCCGATGAAACCTCGGAAGAAATCTCAGGCAACAATGTACTTTTGAAAAAATGCGAGGAGGTCCGTTCGGTTGTAGCCGAGATCATGGGAATTGCAAAGAAGGAAGAGGCCACCCGTTTGAGTCCCGGTGTTCCAAAGATTGCGCTGGTGTCGCCATCATGCTCTTATCGCACATCAGATGGACAGGTCGACGCTTCAGAGATTGACATCATTGCGCGTATGACCGCCCTACAGAAGCTGCACAAGGCCTACGCTGTGACCGGTGCGGTTTGCTTGGGTGCTGCCGCCAAGATAGAGGGAACCATCGTCAATGAGATTTTCCGCAACAGGCAGCCCAGGAACCCACCTGCCGTAAGGATTGGCCACCCTTCCGGCAAGATTCAAGTAGAGGTCGAGATCGAGCAAAACAATGGGCACTTACACCTAACCAGGGCCGCCCTCGCCCGGACCGCCCGCCTGCTGATGGACGGGTCCGTGTATGTGGGGGTCCGGCAAGGTTTCTAGTTTATCTTGGAAAGCGATAGCCCAAAGGTAGCGACAACCCTAGCGGTTTATGTGCTACCGAGAGCAGCGGGCATGAGGGGTTCTTCGATCTTATAGTGATGTCTTATCACAAGTGCCATGACATCATCGCTTTCCCGGTGAGTCTCAATGAACCTTCTGATGGCGTCTAATTCAGCGGGGGGAAATTGGTTTGCACACATCTCCATCAGGCGCTCGGTAATAGTGGAATCCAATACACCGTAAGCCACAGAGTCATCAGAAAACGAAGTCTCGCCAATCCTAATCTCCTTAGAATCTAATCCTTTCGCCACCTCCTTAAAAAGTTTGACAAATAGATCAATCTTTTGGCTACTCAGTAAGGGCAGCGGTGCCCAAGAGAAATGGTTTTTCATTTCTTTTTTAATTTCGTTCTCCTGGATTTCAAGGGTTGTATGAGTTAACCCGATTCGGCCCCGCATTAATTGGAAACTCACAGGCTCTTCGATACGCCTCCGGCTACTCCGCAAGAGAAAGGATTCCTGCCCGTTTGTCACTTCGATATATCCTACACTCATGGGATCCACCGCTTGACCGGATGGCGTGATCTTCTCGCTCGCACCCTCAAGCCTCTCAAGTTTATGACCATCGTGTCTGTGCATAAACTTTCGCCAATCGTCCGTTGGAGTTTCTTTCACATAGCCTTCGGCTACAACATAGGTGGGAACCTTATCATAGGGGGAAACGTGATGGATCTCGTTACAATTGCGACACCAGATAAACTTCTCTTCAACCATAAACCCTCTTATGCCATTGGACCGTCTGTGCCGGCTTGGACGGTGTGGGAAGCCGTAATGTAACGTGGGTTCCAACAGCAGGTTGGCTTTTGATCTCAAGATTGCCACCGAGAAGATCAATCATCCGACGTGCCACCGTTAATCCAAGCCCCAAACCTGAGAACTCCCGTTGCATCGAGTTGTCGAACTGGTGAAAGGGTTCAAAGATGGCATTCATCTGGTCGTTCTCTATGCCCATGCCTGTATCGATGATCTCCAGATCCACACTTTTCTCATCCATTGTCGGATGGGCTTTAATCGTGATCTGTCCCTCGGAAGTAAATTTGACGGCGTTATTGAATAGATTCTGGATTATCCGCTCTATCTTTGACCGGTCACTAACAATAGGGATCCCTTCTGCGGGCACATCCACGGAAAGACTCAGTCCTTTTTCCCGTAGTATCTTGTCGTACTTCCTAGCGGTTTCCCGAACGATGGTGCCGAGATCGAATTCTTCATTCACGAGCAGCGCATCTCCGACATTGAGAGAGGTCATCCAAAGCACATTATCAATCAGCTCGAGAAGGTCCTCAGAATTCCTATAAACCTTTTCAAGAACGTCGCGTTGTTCATCCGAGACTTTTCCAAGCACCTGATTCAAAAGCAAATAGACAAAACCTACCACCACGCTAAGAGGCGTTCTCAGTTCGTGAGAGACATTAGCCAAGAAATCCGATTTGAGATTTTTGAGTCTTCTTTTGGCATTTCTCCGATCTAAGGCGCGTTTTACGAGGGACAATATGTTGTTGACATCGAACGGCTTTGAAACATAATCGAATGCCCCAAGCCTCAACCCACCAACCGCCGTATCCATAGACCCGTACCCTGTTATAATGATCGCCTCGATGTCCGGATCGTGCCGTTTGATCATTTCCAGTACCTTAATCCCGGGGACCCCAGGCATTTTCAGATCCACGGTAGCCAGATCGATCGGGACCTTCTTGAGCAACTCCATAGCCACGCTCCCACTCTCCGCCGAATAGACATTGTAGAGCGGATGGAGAATCATCCTCATGGATTCCCTTGGCCCCAGCTCATCGTCAACGATTAGAACGTTCGCTTTATCATCCATAGGCCTATAAACGGAAAGCAATTGACATGCCAGTAGCCAAACCGCACTAACCTTTGGAATTACAATGGCATTTACAATGCTCCCCTCCTAGAACATAGATGGGGGCGAACGTGCGAATTAATGGGCTAAGTAACACAAATATGCCATGAAATTAACCAGTTAGGCACAATGTGTGGAAAACGTATCGAAAAAAAACGGAGAACAAAATTGCCCGTTATTCGGACAGTTTTGTGTGATTGGGAACTGAATTTTCCTCGCCGATCTTAAGCTTTTCCATCCTATAACGGAGGATCCTTCTGCTCGTTCCTAACAGGGATGCTGCCTTGGTTCGGTTGAAACCGGTCTTTGCAAGCGCCTTCACAATAAGTTCACGCTCAAATTCATCTACGGCATCGCTCAGTGGGCGGGAACCATCGAGCACCGCCTCTTTTGAAACGGGGGCTTCATCCTTACAACGCATTCCTTCAGGAAGATCCTGGAGTAAAACGGTCTCTCGCGGTGATAAAATAGTCAGTCGTTCGATTAGATTCTCGAGTTCCCTAACATTTCCAGGCCAGGGATAGGACATAAAGCAATCCACGACCTCCGGCGAGAGAGTCTTAGCAGCCAAAGAGTTTTCCTGAGCCTTAAGCCTGAGAAAATGGTCAACAAGCAAAGGAATATCCTCCCTTCTTTCTCTCAGCAGGGGTAGACGCAGGGAAACAACATTGAGCCGATAAAAGAGATCGGAGCGGAAATCTCCGGCCTTGGCTAGTTTTTCGAGGTCTCGGTTACTTGCGGCAATAACCCGAATATCAACTTTGCTTTCGTCGGTCCCCCCCAGGCGTGTGAAAGTTTCTGTTTCAATCGCCCTAAGAAGCTTAGCCTGGGTGCCGAAATTGAGCTCTCCAATCTCATCTAGGAAGAGGGTTCCACCATGAGCCGATTCAAAATGTCCGATCTTCCTTTGATGAGCGTTCGTGAAGGCCCCTCTCTCATAGCCGAAAAGTTCACTTTCAATAAGGGTGTCCGGAAGCGCCGCACAGTTCACGACCACATAGGGCTTAGCACGCCGATCACTATTATAATGGATCGCACGGGCAATGAGTTCTTTTCCGGTTCCGCTTTCGCCGGTAATCAAGACCGTGCTTTTCTTGCTCGCCACGACACTCACGACTTTAAAAAGATCCAGCATGCCCTTGGACTTTCCCACAACATTCTCGATGCCGTATTTTCGCCCGACTTCTTCCTTGAGTCGTTCTACTTCTCTGGAAAGTTGAATCTTCTCCAGGGCCCGATTGACGCGAAGACGCAGTTCATTCACATCAAAAGGCTTGGTGACATAATCGAAGGCTCCGGATTCTTTTGCCATAAACGCGGTACGTGCCGTATTGAGAGCAGTCAGCATAATGACCTCAACCTCAGGATGGATATTCTTGATCTGCTTAAGGGTCTCAATGCCATCGGAGCCCGGCATAACGATGTCCATCAGGATGATCTCGGGTTCTTCCTCTCCAGCCTTCCGGACTGCCTCCTCGCTCGTTTTCGATTCGCAGACCTGGAAGTCTCTGTCGAAAATACTACGAAGGGATGCTCTGACGCCGGGCTCATCATCGACAATCATAAGGGATGGCTGATCCAAATTTTTCTTTAATATCATCGGTTATGGGACCGGAAGCTGGGTTCTGATAAGGACCTTGTCCCCGTCGAGATGGTTGACCTTGATTCCTCCTCCATTCCTTTCTAGCAGAGTCTTGGCAAGGAGGACCCGAAGTGGCAAGGTTTCCTCATCCACCGCTGGTGAAGAGGCCTCGAGATAGTGAGCAAAGGGGCTGAACCGGCCTCCCTCGCGAATATACATAACCGCCACTTTTCCTTGTCCTTCCAGATCGATTTGGATCTCACCCCTAGGCTTGATCTGCGTTAGAACCGCCAGGAAAACATTTTTAAACGCATACCGCAACTGCGCTTTGTCAGCCAAAACTTCCTCGGGCTTTACGTTCTTCCCCCACTGTATGGTCGCCTCTCTTTTGCTACGCTCCGGGAGAATTTCCTCTAGGATTCCATCCAGTTGTTCGTGGAGAAGAACCTTCTCAAAGGCTGGTCGGGTAAAACGTGAAAAATCCAGGATGGTGTCCAACAATTCATCCATACGCTGGATGTCGCTGCCCACCGTTTCCTGAAATCGATCACGGAAGGCCGCATCGTCAAACCTGTCTCCCAAGAGTTGAGCGAAGGTTTTGATAGTGACCATAGGGTTCTTTAGCTCATGGGCCAACTCACTAATAAAAATCCTCACATCGGAAGAGCCGCCATTGCCTAACGTGGAGATACTGCGTGTTTCCTTTCCCTTGAAAGAAACTAGTGGGCGTACCGTGGAAGCTTCCCCCCCTTTTTTTCCTTCGGATCCGGGTTCCTCTATCTCCGCTGGGGGCATAGGAAAGGGGGTTTCCTCTTCAAGTCCCAATACTAGATCCGTAGCCTCTATGTAGTCCTTTCGGTGAGTCGCTAGAGTTCTAGCAATCACAGCCTCCATTTCATTCAAGTTCCCAAACCAGAGATAATTACAAAGCCGGTCGATGGCCTCAGGGGCAAAGCTCACCCGTCCAAGATGAAGTCGCTCCCCATAGTCTCGCGCTAAATGAACAGCAAGAACGGGCAACTCGTTCCGTCTTTCCCTGAGAGGAGGCAGTCGAAGTGTCAGCATTGCTAAGCGATAATAAAGAACATCAAGAAACTCTCCCTTGTACACTTTCTCCAACAAGTTCGCCTGGGAGTTGGAGAGGATCCGAAACTGCTTTCCTTTGTCTTCCTCTTCCTCCAAAAACGCTAAGAGAGAAGATTGGGCTGAAAGATTTAGTTTCTCTAGCCCACTCAAAAAAAGGGTGAGTTTCTGGGGGAGCGTCTTTCCGCCCGTAAAACGCTCAGTAATCTTGCTGAGGAGGTGGTCTCCGGTCACTCCGCCAGTATAAATAGAGATCCAATCCTCTCCTGTGGCGGATAAAGAGTAGAGAGCCTGAGTGATGCGTTCCTGGCCGCATCCAACCTCTCCCTGAACAAGTATGGGAAACGAGGTAAGCGCGTATCTTTTAGCCAGGGCTGAAGTATAGGCAGGAACATAAGGGAAATCAAGGTAGCGGCGGGCCCAAACTTTTTTTAGAGAGGCATGCCCCAGAACATCTAACGAGTCGTAGTGTTGAACTGAGAGTTTTCCCACTTTTTCTCTCAACTCGTAAGGATTAAAAGGTTTGACCAAAAAATCTGTTTGACCCTGGGCCTCTCCAGCTTCCATGGCCACGCCGGAATCAACCAGAAAGAGCACCGGAACCGGGACACGGGAACCGAGGGTTACGAGAATGGAGGGATCAGGTTCTTGCCCCGGGGAGAGTCCCAGGATCAAGAGATCGACTTCCTCATTGGAAAGAGGAACCCTATCTTTTGGTAGGGACGAACGTTGAATGACGGTAAAGTCTCGCCCCAATATGAGGGCGAGGGTCTCTCGCACTGCTTGAGATTCGTCAACGACCAGGATCCTTTTCATAAACTTGAGACCGAGCCTTCGGCCTCTTATGGTTTAATGAGCCAACCGGGAGATTGATGAAAAATGTTGACCCTTCGCCAAGTTTACTTTCTACTACGATATACCCGCCGTGCTCCTGCACGATCTGATGGGATATGGAAAGCCCAAGGCCATTCCCCTCCTTCTTTGTGGTGAAAAAGGGGTTAAAAATGTTTTCTAGATCCTTTTCGGCAACCCCCACACCGTTATCTTGAACGCCAATCTGGACAAACCGTTTGGACCTCTCCTTGGCAAATAGCCTAGTGCTAAGCGCCACGGCCCCACCTTTGTCAATGGCCTGAATGGCGTTTAGCACAAAATTCATTAATACCTGTTTTATCTGTTCCTTGTCAATCGCTATACTCGGGAGGTCGGACTCCAACCGGAGCTCAATCCTAACGTCTTTCTCCTTAGCCTCAGTTTCCAGGATTCTCGCTATGCTATCCACAATTTCGTTAACGTTTTGAGCTGCGATATTGGGGGGGGACGGCCGCGCGAAGCTGAGCAGATCATTGACCATGGCGCAGATGCGATCCACTTCCTTTAGGGCGACTGCTTGAAAATTCTCACGGAATTCGACATCCGCATAGCGCTCAGGAAGAAGTTGGGTAAAAGTTCGAATCGCCACCAGAGGATTCCGGATCTCGTGGGCCAGCCCAGCAGTCAACATGCCGAGGGAAGAGAGACGGTCGGCTCGGCGGATAATATTCTGCGATTGCTTGAGATTTTCATAAAGGCCTGCGTTATCTACGGCAATGGCTGCCTGGTTTGCCAACGTAGAGAGGACCTCCAGATCCTCGGGAGAATACATCTCCTTACCTTCCTTGTGCCCCAAGTTTAATATCCCGACAAGTTTTTCTTTAGATCTTAGAGGCACCGCAACCTCAGCCTCTATCTGACCCATTCTTTCTGCAATCAAACTTCCATCCCCCCCGTTCCGGGCAATGATCATTTCTTCCCTCACAAGGACTTCCGGTCTTTTTGTAAGTCTCTGAACGAAGGGATCATCCTGCAGGAGCACACGGTCTTTGAACAGGGTCCCATTGAAACCGATGCTAGCCTTGAGATCAAAGATTCCTTTTGACTCATCGGCATGAAATAGAGTGACCTTTTCAATTCCCAGGGCCTTTCCAACCGTGTGAACAAGGTTATCCGATATGCTCTCAAGATCCACTATTGAGACCATGTCTTTGCTCGAACGGAGCAGGGTCTGCCGATAATCGTACCGTCTCTTAAACAGAGCGCGTTCCAGGGCTTCCTCAGTCTTGAACCGGAACTTTGGAAACAGGAAGCCAACGATAAAAAAAAGCATCAGAGTCGTTATTGAGAAATAGTAATTGATATTTCCAAAGGCGATACTCTGTCCCCACATGACAAGAAGATAACAAGGGATCAAAAGTGATAATAGAACTAGAGTGTAGATGAGGCTTTGTTTTAGGACAACATTTATGTCCAGGAGCCGGTACTGAACGATAGCGTAGGCGATAATACCTGCATGGACGTTAGTAAAAACCAAACCCACGGGATAGAATTCATGCCCATAGTTGGCAAGGAAGTCTATGGATGCAAGTGAATAAATGACCGTAGAGCCAAATATATAATTAGCCTGGTTGATTCGAATCGGTTTGCCGGCAACTTTCCGCCTATAGCGGGTTAGAAGATATAGGCCGGTGAAAAGCATCAAGCAAAGGAGCCCAAAATAAAGGAGATGCAATGAGCCGACCCGGGGATAGAAACCCCAATAATAACGGTAGATCCCCTTCACGTATTGGTTACTGTTCCATACGCTGACCAAGAAAATGCCACCGAGGATGTAGCACAGATAAACTAACCATCGCTGACGCACGTTGTTAACAAATTCAAACACAAAGTGAAAAAAAACGATTGGGATAAATATGATCCCGGAATATCCCAGGCGAGCTAGGGTGTCGGCAATCCGAACATCATCGGTGTTAAAAAGAAATACCCAACATGCCTGCCAGTAAGCGGTTAGAAAACACCAGAGGGCAAAAGTTTGGTTTACACGGGACCGTTTACTCTGTGCGAAGACGAAGATGCCGAGAGACAAGGAAAGTAAAACCGTAATAAGGGGCGGGATCGCGTAGGGATTCATGGCCTAAGATTTATAGCTCAGGCAGCCGTACATTTCCGGATAATGCAGGCAGCATTATACCCCCCAAAACCGAACGACACAGAGAGCATGGTATCGACCTTCTGGCAGCGCCCTTCGTTCGGTAAGTAATTGAGGTCGCACAAGGGATCCGGTTCTTGAAAATTAATGGTCGGATGGAGGTATCCTCGCTGCATCATCAGACAGCACGCAATGAGTTCCATTGCCCCACCTGCACCCAGGGAATGTCCAGTGAGGGGCTTTGTAGCACTGATCGGAACTGCATACGCAGCATCACCCAGCGCTTTTTTAAAGATGGCCGTCTCGCAGCGATCATTTTCCAGGACGGCTATTCCGTGCGGGTTAATGTAACCAATTTCTTCGGGCTCTATGTGAGCCTCTTCCATAGCCGACCGTATGGCTAATACCGGCTGATCAAGGGCGGGCTCAAACAACATCACGTGATAAGCATCTGCCGAGCTGCCAAAGCCAATGACCTCGGCATAAACATCGGCATGGCGTTTTAGCGCATGTTCAAGCTCTTCTAGGACGAGGATTCCTGAGCCTTCGCCTAATGCAAAACCGGCGGCTTCCTTGCTAAACGGCCGGTAGGATGTTTGCGGGGAACCGTTTTCCGCCGATAGCAACTCAATGGAACCCAGGGTTGAAAGCACTAAGGGCGTTAACGGTGCTTCAGAACCACCGGCCAGAATTATGTCACTTTTGCCATTTTTTATACTATGAAAAGCTTCACCGATAGACCAGGTTGCGGAGGCGCATGCGGTGGTAATCGTCTGACATGGTCCCTTGATCTTTAGATTAAGCATAATCTGGGTAGTCGCACTACTCGGTATCACCGACGTAGCGAAAAAGGGATTGATTCTCTTTAGACCTTTTTCATAAAACAGAGCAATCTGCCGCTCAGCATAACATAGTGTCCCGATAGAGGTTCCTAGCATAATGCTAATATCTCTGGAATTCTCTTCGTTTATTTCCAGCCTTGCATCTTTTATAGCCAGTGTGGATGCCGCGAGCCCGAACTGGGCAAATCTGTCGATCCTTCTGGCCAACTGGGAGGGCATGAAATCCACCGGATCAAAACCGCTAATCTCCCCCCCGATCTGGCATGGGTAGGAAGACACGTCAAAACTCGTGATCTTCTTGATTCCTGATCTTGCTGAACGTAAAGACTCCCAGTAGGCTTCCTTACCAATACCGATAGCTGAGACCACCCCTAGTCCAGTAATGACCACTCGCCGTCCCTTTGATCCATTTGTGGCTGTCATGATCTACATTCCCTCTCTCTGCAGTTCAGGCCATCGCGCGTAAAGAGGTCGACGAGTCATCGAGGCTCCCCATTTGAAGGGATATTCGAGTTCGTGCTTAACCAAGCTTCAATCATCCGCTTCTTAAACCGCCATTGATTGCCCACCTTGAATGCCGGAAGCTTTTTCTGTGCCACGAAACGGTAAATTGTAAACCTGTCCACTTTCAGATAACGGGCAACCTGATCCGCCGTTAATAGAACTTCTTGCATTCTACTCTCCTTTATGACAATATTCTATGACTTTTGGCAGCTATATATAATAGATGAATATAGTAGTCAAGAGTTCGAGAGGCTGTCAATGGCAAAATTTTTCCTTATAAAAACAGCTGTTTTACTCGTGTCCTTGGTGGTCATGGCGACGGGAAACGCCCTTGCCGGCGGATACGCGATCCCTCACCAGACCGCCAGGGCCCTTGGCTTATCCAATGCCATGACGGCCGGCGTGAATGACCCATCCGCCGTCTACTACAACCCGGCAGCTTTAAGCGAGGTGGAAGGGAACAACCTCTTGATCAATGGCAGCTACATCAATGTAATAAACAGCGTGAAAAATAGAGGTCGAAAAGCCCGCAATAAACACGAAGACAATTTCATCCCTACCATTTTTGGCAACTTTCACGTCCCTGGAACCGACTTCACTCTTGGGATTGGCAGCTATGTCCCTTTTGGCCTCGCCACCACCTACGATGACAGTGATTTCACCAGATTCGCCGCTAAGAGAACTGAGCTTAAGACTCTTTATGTGACACCTGCGGTTTCATGGCACCCTTCCAAGTATTTTTCCGTGGGCGGCGGGTTCAGTTTTATTCATTCCTCTGCCGTATTATCCCGGTCCCTTTGCTTTGTGAGTGCGCCTGGTGGGTGCGGATTTGAAGGAAAGGTCCGGTTGACTGATACAGCCAACGCCTATGCCTTCAACCTGGGCCTCCTCTTGAAACCTCACGAAAAAGTAAAGATCGGGGTGAGTTATCGAGGCCGCGCCGACCTAAAGTTTGATACAGCCAATGTCAAGTTTAACGCGCTTGGACTTGCCACCAGCAAAGCCAACGTCAGGCCTATTCCATTGCCCCCCGTGATTGATGTGGGCCTTTTCGTGCAGCCTACCCGGTCCTGGGGAGTCGAGTTTGTCTACGAGTTCACACGGTGGAGTCAGTTCAACCGCTTCAAAGCGAGTTTTTCTCCGGTAATCGTTCAAGGCCCTCTGCTCGTGCCCGGATTTAATTTTGCCGAAGATTGGAATAACACCTCGACCTTGAGGCTTGGGAGCTTCTATCGACTAAACAAGAACTTAGAGTTTCGGGGAGGGATTACCGTGGAAGAATCGCCTATACCGAACAGGACACTGAACCCGGCCATCCCCGGTGCCGATCTCCTAACGTTAAACACAGGGTTAGGTTACAAATGGCGCAGTTTAAAGTTTGATCTGGGGTACATGGCAGTGTTCTACAAGACAAGAAGGGTATCGAACGTAGAACTGGAGGGGATACCTGCTACTGGAGTTCCATTTTTGGGTGCTCCAGGAAAGGACAAGTACGAAACATTCAATAATTTTATTTCCTTTACCGTAGGTTATCAGTTTTAGTTGGAAGAAACTCATCTACGGTAGCCATGCCGGCTTTTTCCTACACCCAGCCTTTGCAAGTGTCTTATGCCCTTTTCTGTGCCTTCTCGATCTTAGCCCACGTATCCCGCAACGGCACGATCCGATTGAATACTAGTCTCCGATCACTGGAATCAACCGCATCAACGCAGAAATAGCCCTCTCTCTCGAACTGGAAACGGCTTCCTGGCGCTGCACCGGCCAGGCTGGGCTCGACACGGCACGACGTCAAAGTCTCCAGCGAATTTGGATTTATATTACTCTTCCAGTCGGCACCCTCTTCGACTTCATCGGGGTCCGATTTCGCGAAGAGTTGATTGTACAGGCGTGCTTCAGCCCCCAGGGAGTGGGCAGCCGAAACCCAGTGGATTGTTCCCTTCACCTTGCGTCCACTCTGTGAGGAGCCGCTTTTGGTATCGGGATCAAAAGTGCACCGCAGCTCGGTCACTTCGCCCGTCCCGGCATCTTTCACTACATCAACACACTTGATAATATAAGCGTAGCGTAGTCGCACTTCGTGTCCGGGGGCCAGACGGAAAAACTTTCTCGGCGGGTCCTCACGGAAATCCTCACGTTCGATGTAGAGCACGCGTGAAAACGGGATCCTTCGTGTGCCCATCGTGGGATCTTCCGGATTGTTCACGGCCTCCAGTTCATCCACCTGGTTCTCCGGATAATTATCGAGAACCACCCGAAGCGGACGCAACACCCCCATGACTCGTGGAGCGTGTTGATTCAAATCTTCTCGAATACAATGTTCCAACAATGCCATATCGACCGTACTGTTCTTCTTGGCCACACCGATACGCTCACAAAACCTTCGAATGGACTCCGGTGTATATCCCCGGCGTCTCAATCCTGCTAGAGTCGGCATACGGGGATCATCCCATCCAGTAACATCCCCTTGTTTTACCAACGCCACCAGCTTCCGTTTGCTCAATACAGTGTAACTGAGTTTAAGGCGTGCAAACTCAATCTGCCTTGGATGGTGGATATTCAATTGCTCTAGGAACCAATCGTACAAAGGACGGTGGTCTTCGAACTCCAGCGTACAGATTGAATGGGTGATCCCTTCAATGGAATCCGATTGGCCGTGGGCGAAATCGTACGTCGGATAGATACACCACTTATCCTTTGTTCGGTGATGGGTTGCTCGTAGAATCCGTACCATCACCGGATCTCGCATATTCAAGTTGGGCGATGCCATGTCGATCTTTGCGCGCAGCGTATGGGAACCGTCAGGAAATTCGCCCGCCCGCATGCGTTCGAACAGGTCCAGGTTCTCCTCGACCGAGCGGGCCCGATATGGGCTGTTCCTCCCTGGCTCAGTCAGGGTGCCGCGATATTCTCGGACTTGCTCTGCATTCAGGTCACAAACATACGCTCTGCCGGCTTTGATCAACTGGACGGCATATTGATAAAGTTTGGCAAAGTAGTCCGATGCATAGAATTCCCGATTACCCCATTCGAATCCGAGCCATCGAACAGCCGATTTGATGGATTCCACATATTCCACGCCCTCTTTGCTCGGATTCGTATCATCGAACCGCAAGTTGCAACTGCCTCCAAACTCGGCAGCAAGACCGAAATTCAGGCATATGGATTTGGCATGACCAATGTGCAGATAGCCGTTCGGTTCCGGCGGAAATCGGGTAAGGACTCGGCCCTCGTTTTTGTTTGCTTTCAGATCCTCCAGAATGAGGTTGCGGATAAAGTTGGAGGGGAAAGATTCTTTTTTGCTCAGTTCCATGATGAGTTGAGTGTCGTGTTCGTCACTGTCCTTTCATCACATCTTGCCGGGGAGTTCCTGCCGGCATGGGATCTTAGCTTTGCCACAGTTTAACATATCCAGCGCTTTTTGCCTCCGGGCTGTACTCGTTCACTACATATGAGAAAGAGATGGATCATCGTTGACTGCTTCCTTGAATTCCTTTAGCTTAGAAAAAAATGGCAACCGTTTGCACCCGCTTCGCTCCAAGTCCCACCGGCTTTCTCCATATCGGCAATGCAAGGACTGCCCTTTTCGCATTTCTCTTCGCCCACCAGCAGGGAGGTCGTTTTATTCTGCGGATCGACGACACCGACCGCCGGCGATTCAGCTCAGAGTTTCTTAACGATATTTTTGATTCTCTTCAATGGCTCCATCTTACCTGGGATCAGGGACCCTATTACCAGAGCGACAACCTCGATCTTTACCGTGAAAAAATCGAGGAGCTGCTTCGCACAGACAAGGCTTACCGGTGTTATTGTACCTCGGGGGAACTTGAGAGCAAGCGGAAGGCAGCTCTAGCTGCCGGGCGTAAACCCATTTACGATCGGACCTGTAGGTCTCTTCCACCGCCGGCCAATAGCAACAAGCCCTTTACGGTTCGCTTTAAAGCACCCCTAGAAGGTGAGACAGTCGTTACGGATCTGATTAAGGGCAACGTATTGTTCCAAAACCAGGAGCTTGACGACCTGATCATTCTCCGTTCGGACGGAATGCCGACCTATAATTTCTGCTCAGTGGTGGATGACGCTACCATGGAAATCACTCACATTGTCCGTGGTGACGACCACCTTGCCAACACCCCCCGCCAGGTACTCCTTTTCCAGTCACTGGATACACCCTTACCGGTCTTTGCCCACCTCCCCCTCATCTTTGGCCCTGATCATACTCCCCTGAGCAAACGCCATGGCGTCACGTCGGTTCGTGCCTACCGGGAATCAGGGTATCTCCCGGAAGCGTTGGTAAATTTTCTGGTCCGTTTGGGGTGGTCATCAGGAGACCAGGAGATTTTTACCCAGGAGGAATTGATCACTCGGTTTCATCTCAAAGACGTGGGAAAATCTGCCGGCATTTTCAATGCAGACAAGCTCTTGTGGCTGAATTCTCACTATATCAAAGAACGGCCTCTGCCTCGCCTTGCTCAAGAGGTCGAACCGTTTATTTTGCAAAAAGGTTATACTTTAAACAGCGAGTCCGCATGGCTAGAAAAAATGGTTGCAACGCTGCAACCCCGGGCCAAAACGTTGGTCGGACTGGTGGAATCAGCGCATTTCTATCTGAATAGTGAGATCTCCATTGACCCCAAGGCCCAAGCCAAGTTTCTCACTCCAAAGATTCGGCCTGTGCTTTCCGGGCTAAAGGAACGGCTGGCACAAATTCAGCATTGGGAATCCGGTACGATCCATGGCGCATTTGAGGAAGTCATGCAGGAACATCACCTCGGCCTGGGCAAGATCGCTCAGCCGGTGCGAGTGGCACTTACCGGCGGGACTGCAAGTCCTGGAATTTTCGAGGTCATGGACGTACTTGGCAGAGAGCGCACGCTTTTCCGCCTTGACCACGCTCTCACCGCGATCATCTAAAGCACCGCGAGTCAATCTTGACTTAAGTCTTTCACTTCTTTAAGCTGAAAAAACCATTGAGGAGTCGGCTAATTGGTAAGCCACCTGACTCTGGATCAGGCGATTGTAGGTTCGAGTCCTACCTCCTCAGCCATGGTCCCATCGTCTAGCGGTTAGGACACCGGCCTCTCACGTCGGTAACACGGGTTCGAGTCCCGTTGGGACCACCATAGTTTGGCTCTCAGCCCTTGGAAGCGCTCTTAATGAAGCATTTCCGGCGTTTCTGATATACCCGGCTACCATGCTTTTCGACCATCACCAGAGGGTTTCACATAGTTCTGCTACCTATTTTTTATGTTTACCCCGGCACTCATCTCCTAGCCTCGATCTGAGCCGCAAGGTACGCCGCGTCTTCTGCCACACCGCCTCCGGATATGAACGACGATTTTAGCTTGTACAGCCATTTCAAACCAAGAAAATAGATCCCCGGGCAACGCGTGACACCGCGACGGTGAACGGGGTCACCGGCCTCATCAAGGACCGGGAGTTTTACCCACCCAAAACCGTACCGGAACCCGCTGGCCCAGATGACCGAAGTGATTCCCGTGGCCTTCAGGTCCAGCTCCAAAATTGGCGGTATTTCCTCCAGAACGACTACGTCCTCTTCGACTCGGCTTTTTTCCGGAATATCCAACCCGGTTTTTTTTACATAGAAATCCACCGAGTTTTTGAAATTGGTGACCCCCTCGTCACCCTTCTCCAGGTTTTCCTCAAGGTCAGGAGCAAGAAGAAGTTTTCCTTCGGTAATCGCCTGTAGATAGCCCAACAGCGTGACTCCATCAGCAGCCATGCGGCGCAGGTCGATATCGTGGCCACCGTTTACACCGGTCAGCAGCGTAGCGGGGAATTTCTCAATCTCGAGCGATGGTAGCATGTCAACCGTTCGGTCCCACCCACCCATCACAGTCCTCCACCAACCGTAGTCCCGCCCACGATAACGGCGCGGCACACGGAGATGGCGACCTACCGAGAGATAAACCGTACGCCCGCGCTGGTAGAGATCCTCTGCAATCTGGCAACCGGAAGCTCCGGAGCCTACCACCAAAATCGCCCCGGGGGGAAGCTGATCAGGATTTCGGTAGCGGCTTGAATGTATCTGAAAGACATCCATGGGCATGTGTGCACTGATAGGCGGAATAGCCGGTTCTTGATAGCCACCGGTCGCGATGATCACATTTTCAGCCTCAATCGTTGTACTTTCAGTCTGGATCAGATAACGGTCGGACTTTGGTTTCCGCCGGAGCGAGGTAACCCGGACACCGCAGCGCACAGGGGCTTTGATGATCGCAGCATAATTCTCAATAAATCGGACAACCTCTTTCCCCGGTGCAAAGCCGTCCGGGTCGTCGCACTGGTATTTGTAGCCGGGCAACTCAATTGTCCAGTTTGGGAACTGAAAAGTGAAGGAGTCCCACCGCTCACTCCGCCAACGCTCAGCAATCCGTGCCCGCTCGAAAATAACGTATTCTCGGCCCACCTGGCTCAGGCAATAGCCCATGGTCAGGCCGGCATGGCCGCCCCCGATTATGACCGTCTCGATTTGCTCGTTCACAAGATACTGCCTTCTCACGTAGGTTTCGCAGGAAGAACGGGAATGGACCTACCCTCCTGCTCTTTTACTAGAAGGGAAACCGTTTCACCCTTATAAGGGTTTTAGCGGGGGTTTTGAGAATCAAAACCTTTTTGCTGAATTGCCCAAGAGTCAGGATTTCTTAGGCAATTAATGATTTTTTTACGGATCGGGTTTGAGTCTCGTTGAGACCACCATCACACCGAATAAAGAACAAACCCTTTTTTTAAACCCTTGTAGCGAGTGCGCCACCATCCACGAGGAGGTCGGCCCCGGTGATGAAGTCGCATTCATCAGAAGCGAGAAAAAGCACGGCTGATGCGATGTCCTCAGGGGTTCCTCTTCGTCCGACGAGATTTTGAACAAAGCGCTTCTCCGGCACCACATCCTCCCCCACGGGAGAACCGATTCGATTCGGGGTAACGGAATTTGCGCGAATGCCGTATTCGCCAAGCTGAACAGCCAGGGAACGGGTGAGATTGAGGACACCTGCCTTTGCTGCGGTATACGCCGTAGCAATAGGCCGGCCCGTGTAACCCGAGGTAGAAGCAATGTTAATGATACGCCCTTTCCGTTTCTGGTCGACCATCACCCGTGCAACAAACTTGGTGCACAAAAAAACGCTCTTAAGCGATACGGCCATAACTCGGTCCCAGTGCTCTTCCGAAAGCTCGAGGATATTGGTGCGGTCGGTCCAGGCTGCGTTATTCACCAATATATCCACCCCACCCCACTTTTGAACCACCGTTTTAACCATCTCTTCCACACTAGCGGCCGAGGTGACATCGCAAACAACGGGTAGCGCACGGTCCTGGGCGACCTTGTTGATTTCTCCAGCCACTCGCTCTCCTCTTTCCTTATCGAGATCAACGATAGCGACACACGCCCCCTCCCGAGCAAATATCTTGGATATCCCCTCACCGATATTTCGACCTGCACCGGTAACAACTGCGACTTTCTTATCCAATTTCATTCAAGTTGCCCCTCCTTCGCAATAGGCCTATTAAGTTTCTCCCATATCAGAAGCAACCACAGACTTCCAGCAGTTCAAATGTTCTGACAAAACACGACCCCCGTACACTGCGGAGTCCACAAAAAAACCAGAGGGAGTATCTTGTCACCAATGACAGAAACAAGGAGGGTTGAGAAAAACGGTCTATAAACCGATCTTCTCGCTGTAGAGTTGATCGATGAAGCCGCTCGTTTTCAGTTCTTCCAAAAAACGCAGATCGAACAAATCCCTGGGCTGAAGGCTTATCGCCCGCAGATCGGCCACAGAAACAACATCTATGAGAGACCGGACCGCTTCTCCATTGGGACCGGGAACTGGTGTCAATTGAGCAGCAAAGGTATCATACATCGCTTCCAGGGCCTCTGAATCGACACCGGTAACATATTTTTTTATGATGGCAACGCTTTCCTTCCGATGGGTCAGATAGTAACGGATGGCATTCAGGTACCCCTTCATGAAACGCCTGACCGCTTCGTGCTCCCGCGCTGCAAAAGATCGCGTCGTCATTACCAGCGATGTCACCACAGGGACCTCTTTAACTTTGAGTACCTTGAGTCCCAATTTTCTTGCCTGCAATGCAACTTCGGGACTTAGAGGAGCACCCTGGATCAGGTTGTTTGACAGAGCCACCATCCTTTGGGGTGAAAATCCGGCTGATACGATATTTACGTCTTTAAGTGGATCGAGTCCAGCCCGCCGTAGGAGGACACGAACAATCAGGTCGGACCTTCTTCCAAGCGCCGAAACTCCAATTTTTTTTCCCTTAAGGTCTTTAATGGTAACGATATCAGATGACACGCCCAGGCCGTACTGCTCCTTCCTTACATGAGAGCCAAGGAAGACGATATCCGATCCTTCCAAGATCGGTTGGAGAATCGTCACAGGGCTGCCGAATCCCACAACCAGATCCACGCCAATAAGGGCTCTAATCGCGCCGGTAACCCCATCGCTAATAAAGACCTCTTCTAGATCCAGCCCGTATTTCTCAAATAGCCCAGCGTCTTTGCCTACATACGTGACGGCAGTCCCAAGATCCCAGCCCATGTAGGCCAGCTTCACCGTTTTCTTGTTTGTTGCCGCATTCGCGGAGAGGGTGCTAAGCAGGAACGCGCAAACTAGGCCCGAGACTATGGCCGTTATGGTTTTTCTGGCTGTCACCATCTAACCCTTACCTCCTTACTTACCTGACCGGGATCTGATCCTTTTAGATTCCCTGTTGGTAAGGATAGCATGGATCCCGCTCCTTGTTTATTTCTTAGCAGGGGATTGATATTAAAATAGTAAACTCCCAAAGATTCTGCAATCCTGTTTAATTTAATGCTCCGTAGTTCTTCCAGCCTGTGAGGTCTTTCGTTCACCGAGATTTTTCAAGGCGCTTTTCGTCCGATAAGGGTGCCCGCTTAGTCAGCCTGATGGCTGTAGAACGTGGCTATTGGCGCAGTTACCGGCAATCTCGACATTGGGCTTGACAAGTCTCTGAGTACGCAATAGATTCGGCCGCAATAACACGGGGCATGGAATCCAAGCGATTAAGGCCCTGGAGGTCCTTAGTGTTTATTGCAAGAGTTTATCCGAAACACTGTCCCCGTACCGATTACAACCCGATCATAGTTAACGGTCCAGAAGTTCCTCAAAAAATCCCTCAGGAGGTGAAATTATGAGGCGTCTGATAGTTACCAGTGTAGTGGGAGTTGTTCTGCTTTTCTTCTCGGCTACGATAGCTTCTGCGGTTAAGATACCAAAGTGGTGGATCGGCCCCAAGGGTGAATTTAAGAGCTTGGTCAAGGCCGCGAAGAAGGAGGGCCAGCTTGTTTGGTGGAGCCATCCGGATCCGGAGTGCGATTCGCTTCTTCTGTCACCGTTTGAGAAGCGATACGGGATCAAAGTGGAGCACACCGAGTACACGACCGCTCAGATCGTCCAGAGGGTGCTTCTCGAGGGTGTGGCCGGCATGTACACCGTAGACGTAAGCAATCTCAGTGTCCACCATGTGCCGCGTCTGGAGAAGAAGGGCCTTCTTAAAAAGCTGCCTTACAGAAAGCGAGTTGCGCTGTACAGGGATATCCCTCAGATGGTCAGCCCTAATAGCACGGCTTTTATAGGCTATACGGCAGTTCGTAGTATGGCTTACAACACAAAATTGATTCCTAAGGGTGACGTCCCGAAAACCTACGAGGAGGTACTCAACCCGAAATTCAAGGGAAAAATTTCCGTCGACACGGACCTGAAGGAATACATTATTTTGGCTCAGGCTTGGGGGATGGAAAAAACAGAACAGTATCTCAAAAGGCTGGGCGCGCTGAAGCCGAGATTCCATCCGAGCAACACCGTCAATACGCAGATGGTTGCAGCCGGGGAGGTCTGGTTAGCGCCAGGGATCATCCGGCGAATCCCCCTCCATGAATTCAAGGCAAAGGGAGCGCCTATTGATTGGCGGGCCTTAAAACCAAACGCCCCTCTGGATCCCCTGCTCCAGGGTGTTATGTCCCACGCACCCCATCCCAATGCGGCAGCGCTCTTTGCTTACTGGCTTAACGGTTCTCCCAAATGGTTGGCCGGCATGAAGCAATGCGGTGGTTATGGAAATGCTTTGATCCCCGGCAATCACCTCCAAAAAGTACTAAAAGGCGTGAAAACCGTGCAGTTCGGTTGGAAGTGGGGAGTCCAGGCGGCGAAGAAACACCTGGGAGAAAAGTTCAGGAAGATTATCGGCGCTGAGTAGTCTTTCTGAGCAAAAAGGTCGGAGGTCTCCATTATGGCAACCGCGATCCAGCGGCAGGGTTTCCCTGGGCTAGCCATCCTGACGCGACAGGTGGAGCGACTCAACGCGAGCGTTGTTACTTCTGTTCTAGTCCTGGCCGCACTTGGCTATCTGGTCCTGGGTCCCCTGATATTTCTAATCTGGGACAGCTTCCACCCGGGTTGGGAGTTTGGAGATACCGTCTCTTTCACCGCGTCCAGCTACATCAAGGTCTTCTGGGATAAGAAGTTCGTTGAAATGCTCGTCAACACGACCCTGTTCGGTTTGGGGGCCACCGCCATCGCGGTCGGGCTTGGATCAATCTTTGCCTGGCTGGTGGAGCGGACCAACATGCCGTTCAGGAACGTCACTTACGCGCTTCTCTTTGCCCCGGTCGCTATACCGGGTCTGGTTTTCGCGATTTCCTACATCCTACTTCTCAGCCCGGACATCGGGATACTCAATAAGGTTCTCATGGGGGTCTTCGGTCTAAAAGAGGCCCCGTTCAATGTTTATACGCTTCCGGGCCTGATCTTTGTGGAAGGGCTCCGGTTGACCCCGGGCAGCTTCCTTATGATGGCAGCGGTCCTTAAGAGCATGGACCCCTCCCTCGAGGAGGCGGCCTTCACCACAGGTACCGGCGTGTTCCAAACAGCTCGGTTGATAACAGCCCCCCTCATGCTCCCTGGCATTCTAGCCGCCTTCATCTACTATTTTATTACCGTTATCGAGTCGTTTGAAGTCCCTGCCATTATCGCCCTTCCGGTAGGAATGCAGCTTCTTACAACCAAGATATTTTTTGCTACCCATACGACCACACAGATGCCCCAGTACAGTATCGCTTCTGCCATATCGATTGTGTTCGTTTTGGTAAGCGCAGGGTTGATCTACCTTTACAGCCGGGCTACCAAACATTCGGAGAGGTATACGACCGTAACCGGTAAAGGGTACCGTCCACGGATCATCGATCTTGGACGATGGCGTTACGCAGCGGTCCTTTTTACTGTGGTATTCTTCATGTTTTCGGTGATCTTCCCTCTTCTGGTGCTGATATGGGGAAGTCTCTTACCGTATCTGCAGGCTCCATCTTTGTCTGCCCTCGCGAATGCCTCCTTTGAGAGTTATCACAGGATAGGTCGTATCCAGAGTTTTGCTTTGGCGTTCAAGAACACGCTTATTATAACCTTTATCGTGGCCACGGGCACGATGCTTCTATCTGCCTTCACGGCATGGTTTGTGGTACGCGGGCGGATTCGGGGAGGTCGCACCATGGACCTGCTTTCATTCATACCCCACGCCATTCCAAGCATTGTTGTGGCTATTGGTCTCATCATCTTCTATCTAAAGTTTCACCAGATCATCCCCATCTACGGCACGATCTGGATTATCGTTGTAGGGTTGATAACCAAACGGATCAGCTACGGTAGCAGGATCATGATTGGCGCGATGTTTCAGCTCCACAAAGAGCTGGAGGAGGCATCCGAGATGTGTGGTGTGGGATGGTTAAGGACTTTCGGCCTGGTTACCCTACGGCTTCTTGTCCCGGCCTTTGTGAATGGCTGGTTATACAGTGCCATGCTGAGCATCGCCTTGTTTACAATCCCGGTGATGTTGTATACGCCTAAGAGCATAGTCTTCTCCGTGCTGATCTGGCACCTTTGGGAAAACGCAAAAGTGCAAGAAGCATGCGTTGTGGGAGTCCTGATGGTAACGATTACGTTTACCCTGGTGTTTGTGGGGCAATACTTTGCCTCGAAGGCCAGGGTCCAAGAGACACTGAGCTGATAGCCCGGACCGAGGAGTGAGAGTTGCTTCGGGTAAGTAATCTTGTAAAAACCTATGCCGGCGGGGTTCAGGCAGTCAAGGGGATCGGATTTGAAGTGGCTGAAGGCGAATTTTACACCCTTCTGGGACCCAGCGGCTGCGGAAAAACAACGACTCTACGCTGCGTCGCCGGGCTTGAGAAACCCGACCAGGGGGAGATATCGATCGGCGACGACAGAGTTTTTGCGGCTGAAGAGCAGATATCGGTTCCAGGCCATAAGAGAGATATTGGTATGGTTTTTCAATCCTATGCGATCTGGCCGCACATGACTGTCTTTGAAAACGTGGCCTATCCCCTCAAGCACAGTAAGCGGAAGATCTCCAGAGGCGATCTCAGAGCCCGAGTTATTAAGGCACTCAGTTCCGTCCAGCTCGGTGGTCTGCAAGACAGGCCGGCACCTTTTCTTAGCGGCGGACAACAACAGAGGGTGGCGTTGGCCCGAGCTCTAGTGTACGAACCCAGGGTACTTCTGTTAGACGAACCGCTAAGCAACCTGGACGCCAAGCTACGTGAGGATATGCGCGTTGAGCTTAAACAACTGGTAAACAGGCTCCATATTACTACTCTCTACGTAACCCATGATCAGTCTGAGGCCTTAACCCTCTCCGATCGGGTAGCGGTAGTGAACCAGGGCTCCATCATCCAGGAGGGCTCGCCAAGGGAGATCTACCTGAAACCCCGGGACAGTTTTACCGCCAACTTTATCGGCAAGACGAACCTGTTCGAGGGGAAGATTATTGATGGTGGGCAAGCCAACGGTATGGGAATCGTGGGGACCTCGGTGGGCCGCCTGGCCTGCCGCATACCGGAGGGTGTTCAAAAAGGACACAATGTTGAAATAGTGATCAGGCCCGAGGGAGTCGAACTTTTTCAGGGAGAATCCGAAGGGAAAATCAACCTGGTACAAGGGGATGTGGTCTTTGTCAGTTTCCAGGGAGATTCTGTGGAATATCAGGTCCGGGTGAATGGCTATCTGTGCCGTGTGAAAAGCGATTCCGTTAGAGAGATCGGAACTGAAAGAAAGGTATTTCTTTATTTTCCGCCGGAGCGATGCCTGATCATACCCAAAGATGCTTAAGCATTATAAATGAACCCAGTCAAGGAGGTCTGAGATGAGAAAATCTTCCATCACGATCAGTATGCTAATTGCTTTGGTTTTCCTGCCACTCTATGGATGCATGGGAACCCACCGGAGACACAAACCCTACAGCAAATTGGTCAGGGAAAAAACCATCAACTACAGGGGAAGCGACATCACGGTCAGGGTGATTCCCAGAGCGGCTGTACTCAAGGTCAAGCCCTATATCAAGGCCAAGAAAGGCAAAAAAAAAGGGCGGCTCTATCTAAAGGTAGTCATCAAGAATACGGGAAACAAACCTCAAAACTACAGCATATTTGGCCAGGGAAAAACCAAGAGCGGAGGTTGGCTCGGTGGTTCCCTTAAAAAGGTTCCGAAAAAAGGCAAGCTTGATCCTGGTGAGAAGACAACGGCAAAGGTCAAGACCAGGTACAAGGGGAAGACCATCCCAAGAGAAATTCGGGTGGAGATCTTTCCCGCGTTATAGGATTCTCAAATAATAACTATTCTTCGTAGGTACCCAACATTTTGGCCAACTCCAGGGCGTGGCGGGCCCGGTCGACAATGGGTCGGTCGATTAGTTGACCGCCAAGGGCTATGGACCCATCGCCCCTGGCGTTTGCCTCTTCAAAAGCCTTAACCACCTGCTTTGCGTAATCGATCTCCTCCGCGGATGGGCTAAACATGCTATTGATGGGATCGATCTGTGAGGGATGGATCAGAGACATGCCGGAGAAACCGAGCTGACGTGACTGCTGAGCGAAGCGAAGCAGCCCCTCCGTGTCCTTAAGATCCACCCATACACCGTCCACTGCCTGAACATGGGCCGAGGCCGCCGCTACTACCATCGCCGAACGACTATAAATCATGTCGCGTGCCTCCCCTTCGCGGGACGTGGGAAGCCCTAATTCCCGGCCAAAATCTTCCGCCCCAAACATTAATCCAACCACCCGCCGCGTGCAGGCTGCGATGGCAGTGGCATTCTGAAGACCCTTCGGGCTCTCGATGGCAATCAACAGCCTGACGTTACCGGGATTCAGTTTGAGCCTACGCTCGTGCTCCTTGAGAATGGCGTCGATCTTTTGCACTTGCTCCGGGGTCTCCACCTTGGGCAACACCAACCCGTCCAGACCTGGTTTGAGAACCGCCTCTAGATCCTCAGTCATACGAGGATGGCCGATGGCGTTGATGCGCACAAAGCGCGTAGGAGCATCAGGAATCCGCTCGCGGCCCAGGGCCTCTGCAATCTGCTTGCGAGCCGTAGCCTTCTCACTCGGGGCAACGCCGTCCTCGATATCAAGCATGATAGCGTCGGCGCTGAGCCGAAGCGCTTTATCAACCATCCGTTGCCTGTGACCAGGCACAAACATCCAAGACCGCTTGAGATTCATATTGATCACCAGCCTCCTCTGTTACTCCCTGTCGCTGTCGCTTTTAGTACGATTTAGGCATCCCCAATACATGCTGGCCCAAATAGGCCAAAACAAGATTGTTGCTCACCGGCGCCACGGTGAAGAGCCGCGTCTCCCGGAATTTTCGCTCCACATCGTATTCCGTTGAAAAGCCATAGCCTCCGTGAGTTGTGAGGCAGCTATTCGCCGCCTCCCAAGCCGCTTCCGAGGCCAAGAGTTTAGCCATGTTGGCCTCCGCTCCACACCGTTCTTTCCGATCAAACTTCGTGGCCGCCTGATAGCGAACGAGATCGGCAGCCTCGATGTGGGCATAGGCTTGGGCGATCGGAAACTGGATTCCCTGATTAGCGCCGATAGCCCGACCAAAAACCACTCTTTCCCCGGCATACTTAGCAGCTCGCTCGATAAACCAGCGGCCATCGCCAATCGCCTCGGCGGCGATGAGAATGCGCTCGGCATTCCAACCGTCGATGATGTAGCGGAAACCCATCCCTTCCTCACCGATCAGGTTTTCGACCGGCACCTCAAGCCCGTCGAAGAACAGTGCATTCGTATGATGATTGATCATCATATCCAGCGGCGTCACCTCAATCTTGCCTTTGGCTTTTCGGAGATCAACGATAAAAGCGGATAGTCCCTTTGTCTTGTCTTTCAACTCATCATAAGGAGTCGTTCGGGCCAGGAGCAACATAAGATCGGACTGGACCACCCGTGAGATAAAAATTTTTTGACCATTGACAATGTACCTGTCGCCTCTTCGCACCGCTACAGTCTGAATTTTGGTGGTCTCCGAACCTGCATTGGGCTCAGTGACACCGAAGGCTTGAAGACGCAACTCGCCACTAGCGATTTTGGGAAGATAACGTTTTTTTTGCGCTTCACTCCCGTGCCTGAGGAGTGTTCCCATAGTGTACATCTGGGCATGGCAAGCCGTAGAGTTTCCGCCGGAGCGATTGATTTCCTCCAGGATCATGCTTGCCTCGATGATCCCCAAGCCTGTACCCCCATATTCTTCCGGGATCAGCGCCGCCAGCCAGCCAAGCTCCGTGAGTTTGTGGACAAAGGCATCAGGATATTCGTGCTTCTTGTCTACCTCGCGCCAGTAACTATCCGGAAATTCCCGGCAAACCCGACGGATCTCCTCCCGGATCTGGAGCTGGTCCTGGGTCAGGTTGAAATCCATTCTTACCTCCTATATCTACGACGTAGTATATAGCGTATTGTGCGCGATGTTCAAAGGTAAAGAAGGATTAAATGACGCAGGGGACCTGCCTCTCGCGCCGAAGGCAATGGGAAGAAGGGTCTCCCCAGCCCTTCGCTTCAGTGCCTCCTCGTCGAGAGGTCTTAGCCGCTCGCCTCGGGCAGCATCGAAACTCACCCATGAAACAAAAACGGGCTCAGACAGTCGATACTGCTGATCCTCGGCTTCGCAGAAAGTTCCTACGCCTCGGTGTCAATCTTTGCTTCAGGGACAGGGGGACCCGGGGAGAAAGAGGGTCAGTCGGGGATTGTCCGAGGGAGGCATGAGTGGAGTCCGTGGTCACAGGGACGTGGAGTTTGATGGCAGGCCCTGACCATTGGACGGTCAGCACCTTACGGGAGGACGGGGTTGTGGCCGTCAATGCAGAGACTTATTGACCACGGACGGAGGTCTTGTCTCCCGAGGACAGAAGCAGGCCGCGCCCCAAAGTTTTGTCCCCGAGGAGCGGGGATTTGAAACACAAGTAAAGGAGGGATTCCTATGGCTATCAAGCCCGGTTGGGAAGGTCGCTATTTTGAGGATTTCGAGGTGGGGGACGTCTATCGCTGCCGCCTGGGACGGACGATCACAGAGGCGGACAATATCTGGTTCACGCTGCTCACCAACAACACGAACCAGATCCACTTTAACAACGAGTATGGCAAGCGCACGGAGTTCGGGAAATGTCTGATCAACAGCGCCCTGACCCTGGCCATCGTGGCCGGCATGGGAGTCGCCGACGTGAGCGAGAACGGCTTCGCCCTGGGCTGGGATGAGATCAAGCTCCCGAATCCCCTCTTTGTCGGCGAGACAATCTACTCGGAATCGGAGGTCACGAACAAGCGCGAGTCCAAATCCAAGCCGCAGTGGGGCATTATCAAGGTGCGCACGCGCGGGATCAAACAGGACGGTAATGTCGTTATCGACTACACCCGCAGCGTCATGGTGTGGAAAAAGGCCCATGCCCCTAAGCAGGATCTTTTTCCCGAAGTAAAGGCCAGCAGAAACTGATGGAACCCAAACAGGCTGACCCGTCCGCCCTCAAAGGAACTCGAGTGGTCGCTTTCGAGCAGGTCCTGGCTGGCCCTTTTTCCACCTGCATCCTCGCGGACATGGGCGCGGAGGTCATCAAAATCGAGCGCCCTGGCGTGGGAGACCTGATCCGCCACTGGGATACGGCGGTCCGGGGGCTTTCTTCGGGTTACGTGTGGCTCAACCGCAACAAGCGAAGCCTGACGGTCGACGTCAAGAAGGAGAAGGGAAAAGAGATCGTTCACCGCCTGATCCGAGAGTGCGATGTTTTTTTTGAGAATTACGCCCCCGGAGTGGCCGGGCGGGCAGGCCTCGGCTATGAGCAGCTCGAAAAACTGAACCCGAGACTCGTTTACTGCTCCATCTCGGGGTACGGGCAGGACGGGCCCTACCGTGACGTCAAGGCGTACGATCTCCTCATCCAGGGAGAAGGCGGCATTATCGCTACGACAGGATACCCCGACAGGCCCGCCAAGGCCGGCATCGCCATCGCGGACATAGCCGCCGGCATGTATGCCGCCCTGGGGATTGTCCTTGCCCTCTATCAGCGGGAGAAAACCGGACAGGGCCAACGCGTCGACATATCCATGCTTGAATCCATCGTGTCCTGGCTCGGATACTTTCCCCATCACTATTGGCATCGCGGGGAGGAGCCGGCTCGGGTCGGCCTGCGCCACCATTACGTCACTCCCTACGGGCCCTACATGGCCCGGAACGGGGAATACGTTAATCTGGCAGTAGCGACCGCACAAGACTGGGAAGTTCTATGCCGTAAGGTACTGAACCGTCCCGATCTCCTGGAGGACGAGCGCTTCGCCACCGTTGTAGCGAGACGGAAAAACCGCTCCCTGTTGGAAGAGACCCTCGAGAACATCTTTAAGGAGCGGGACCACACGGACTGGCTGGAACGATTAAAAAACGCCCAGCTCCCCTATGGGGAGGTGAGGGGAATCGCGAAGGTGCTGGCCCACCCGCAGGTTGTCGCCCGGCGCTTCATCCGGGAAGCGGATTCTCCTGTCGGCCAGGTCCCGGTAGTAGGCAACCCGCTTCGCCTCTCCGGCAGCCCGGCGCGCTATAACCGCATCCCCGACCTGGGAGGAGATACCGGCCCGATCCTGCACGAGCTTGGCTACGACGATAAAGCGATTGAGTCCCTCCGGCAGGATAAGGTGATCTAGCACAAAAAGATCGCTTTCGTGTCCGAGACCCGTGTTCGCTAACCACCAAGACGACGGACCCGAGCAAGGCAGTTGTGTGTAAGGTTCAGGACGTCTGACCTGGGGAGGGTATGTCAAAGGACCGATGCGTCGGGCGAGAAAGTCAAAAGGGTACTTGAGAGTTAGTTTCAGTAATGCATCGAGCGTAAAGCTGCTGTATCGCGTCGGACCGGAGAAATACTCCCAGGTCAGTTGACAGCAGAGGTCCTCCTTTTCAACGGCTGGATTTGACAATAGCACGGCTCAGGTGAGAGATAGTACTGGAACATGGCTGAAGATCTCGTCACAATCGGAACGTTCAACAGGGATGCGGCGCTCATTGCAGCGCTGGAGCGGGGCTTTTTCAAGGCAGAAAACATCCGGGTCGAGACGAATATCGTTACCGACTCTCCGACTCTGCTGCGCAACCTCATCGGCGGCAGATACGACCTGATCCTCAACAATGCGGACAACGTCATTGCCTGGGCTGAGGGACAGGGGGCGGACCCGCATCCCAACAACTTTGTCATCTTCCTCGGTGGGATCCAGGGACTCAGGCAGAAGCTGGTTGTGAATTCGGCCGTCAACAACTTCAGCGATCTCAAGGGCAAAGTCCTGGCCGTGGACGCGCCGACCACGGGATTCGCGATCGTCATGATTTTTATTCTCAAGAAGAACGGCCTGGAGCTAAATCGCGACTATATCTTCAAGTCGTTCGGCAACTCGGCGAAAAGAGCCGAGGCGATGAGCCGGGGTGAGGCTTGGGGAGCCATGATGAACTTACTGGATGACGAGATTCGAAAGAGAGGCTTTAAGGTCCTCGCCCGCTCCGAGGATCACGTGCCCCATTACGCCAGAGGACTCGGCGCGACACGGCGGGAATGGGCCGAGGCAAACGAAGAACTGCTCGTACGCTTCATCCGGGCGATGGTGCGCGCCACCGATTGGGTCATGGATGGAAAGAACAGAGAAGAGGCCGTGAGACTTCTCCTACCCGAGAACAAGAATTCCAAAGCCAGGGCCGAGAAGATGTACGAGGAGAGCGTCAGCCCCAGATTCGGTTTAACGCCGCACAGCCGGATCGACATGGAAGGGATAAGGATGATCCTACAACTGCGCGAGACGGCGGGGCTGATGAAGCCGCCGGTCCCCAAACCGGAAAAATACATCGATGAGCGCTTCTACAAAAAGGCCATGGCAACTCTGAGTTAACCCTTCTCATAGATCTCGCGGACGAGATTCGAAAACCACACAGGGCGCACCAAGATGACGTACAGGAGAATGGCTCCAACGATAGGGATCGGAATAATCGCGTCCACGAATGTGAGAGGTATCAAAGCTAAAATGGCCTTTGTCGTACCGTTCATATAAGGAATTCCCCCAAAACGGTAAAATAAGCGGGGCATTCCAAAACTTCAAGACTAAAGCCCTGAGCTGCTGGCAGAGTTGGGCTGTTGGATCGCAAGATCCACCCC
>JBHHYU010000021.1:0-35025 GCA_046757725.1 Binatia bacterium | reverse complement strand
GGGCATCTGCGCGCCCTCGCTTCGCGACCCGGTAAGAAATGCGGGCTTGGGTCTGGGGCACAGGGACGTGGAGGTTTAAGGCAGGCCTAGGCCGTTGGAAAGCTCACCCGAAGGGGGACGGAAGGGTGGCCGTCGAGGCAGTGACCTATTGACTCAGGCCGGAAGGTTTTCTCCTGAGGAACCACACTTTTTACGCTAGAGCCGGATGCAGGTTGCATCAGAGAGCTCTAAGATATATTCTAATGTTTAGTTATTCGTGGAGGGATGTGATGCAGGTCTATTATGATCGAGATGCAGATTTAAGACAGCTTAACGGCAAGCGAGTGGCAGTGCTTGGTTACGGAAGCCAGGGCCATGCGCATGCCAATAACTTGAAAGATTCAGGAGTTGAGGTCGTGGTGGGGCTAAAGCAGGGGAGCGGATCATGGCCTAAGGCGGAAAAGGCCGGCCTGAAAGTTATGGAAACTGCCGATGCCGTCAAGGCAGGGGATATTGTGATGGTTCTCCTGCCGGATGAGCTTCAGGGAGAGGTTTATGAAAAGGATATTAAGCCTGGACTCAAAAACGGGAACTATTTAGCCTTTGGCCACGGTTTTAATATCCATTTCAAAAGGATTGTTCCACCCTCAGGAATAAATATCTTTATGGTAGCCCCCAAGGGGCCCGGGCACCTGGTTCGCAGTGAGTTTGAAAAGGGGAGAGGGGTGCCTTGTCTCTTGGCCGTCGAGCAGGATCCTTCCGGTAATACCAAATCGGTGGGCTTAGCCTATGCCAGCGCCATCGGTGGTGCGCGCGCCGCGGTGATTGAAACGACATTCAAAGATGAGACGGAAACAGATCTTTTTGGTGAACAGGCGGTTTTGTGCGGCGGGCTTACAGCCTTGATCCAGGCTGGTTATGAGACGTTGGCTGCCGCCGGCTACCCACCGGAGATGGCCTATTTCGAGTGCGTCCATGAGGTCAAGCTGATTGTGGATCTTATCTATGAGGGCGGTTTGACGAATATGCGATATTCGATCAGCAATACCGCTGAGTATGGAGATCTCACACGGGGTAAGAAGGTCATCGGACCCGAGGTCCGCCGGTCCATGCAAAATATTCTGAGCGATATACAATCGGGTAAATTTGCCGACGAGTGGATTACCGAATTCCGTTGCGGACAGCCCCATTTTGGCGAGCTCAGAAAGGAAGCACGAAATCATCCCTTGGAAAAGGTGGGAGCACAATTGAGGTCTATGATGCCATGGCTGGCACAAGACCGGCTTGTGGATAAGAGCAAAAATTAAGGAATCCTCATTTGAGTGTTTCCAGAGAAGGTTATCCGTTTATTCTCATTGCGGTTTTTTTGACCCTGATAGCCCTGATACTGGGTTGGGCGTGGGTTGGTTTAGTTTTCGGTATCCTTACCTTTGTGTTTGTGGGTTTTTTCCGTGACCCGGTGCGAACTCCACCTACGGGTGAGGGATTGATACTATCTCCTGCAGATGGAAAAGTGGTGGGTATTAAAGAGCTGGAGGGAAAGGGTTTTTTCGAAGGGGCAGCGACACGAATCAGTATCTTTCTATCCCCTTTGGATGTGCATGTGAACCGTGCGCCCGTGAGAGGTCAGGTCGAAGATGCCTATTATCAGGAGGGAAAGTTTTTTGCGGCCTATAGAGAACAGGCGTCTCAAAACAACGAGCAGAATGCCCTGCGGATCATAGATCCTGAAGGAAGGAAGCTTAGTGTGGTGCAGATCGCCGGGGCCATGGCGCGCCGTATTGTCTGCTATGTAAAAAAAGGAGATGATCTGGAGCGGGGAGAGAAATTTGGGTTGATTATGTTTGGATCTAGAACCGATCTTTTATTGCCGAGAGGATCTCGTGTGGAAGTGGTGGAGGGTCAGCAGGTGAGGGGTGGGGAGACTATTATGGGGAGGTTCCCATGAGCGCAATGAGTGACCCGGGAATCAACAAGCCGTCCCGAGGAAAGGTCCGGTTTTTACCGAGGCGTGGTGTGCCCCGTGTGCCCCTGAAGCAGCGGGTGCCGGCGGCTCAGCTCAAAAAAGGTGTCTATCTGATTCCCAGCCTACTCACCACGGGGAACCTCATCTGCGGGTTTTTCTCGATCATTTCAACTTTCAACGGGTGGTATTTACAGGCGGCAGTTTTCATTATATTGGCCCACGTCCTAGATGGATTGGACGGCTATGCGGCCCGTCTAACCAAAACGACGAGCCAGTTCGGCATCGAATTTGATTCTCTCGCTGATCTGGTCTCGTTCGGTGTGGCCCCTGCTATCCTGGTTTATTACTGGGCACTGGTTCCCTGGAAGACCTGGGGATGGCTGGCTGCTTGCCTCTATGTGGTTTGCGGCGCCCTTAGGCTGGCTCGCTTTAACGTTCAGGTCAAGAATGTGGAAAAGAGCCATTTTGTTGGGCTTCCTATACCCGGGGCGGCAGAAATGATTGCTGCCACCGTGCTGTTATATTATTTTCTTGGAGGGGAGGGGGCAACGAACAAGCAGGTGGTTCTGCTCCTGGTGATCTATCTCTTGGCCGGGTTGATGGTGAGTAATTTTAGGTATCTGAGCTTCAAACAACTCAATCTTAAAAAAAGGCATCCCTTTTGGATATTGGTGGCTGCGATCCTCCTCATTAAAGTGACGATTGCGGAACCGCAGATTGTGTTTTTTACTACCTTTCTCTTGTATATTCTATCCGGCCCCCTATTATGGTTTTTGACGATCCATAAGCGGCGACGGGAGAAGAGACGGGAGATGGCAGAGGCTTCGCTGTAATGCATTAGTTCTCCCCCTCTACGATAACAGTCTAGGGCTCCCGTTGGCCGGTCTTGCCGCGGGAGTTTTTGTTTTTTGGGCTTGTTGATAAGCTTTAATGGAGGATGACCAATGTCAAAAAAAGTCGTAAACAGTACGGTCGTAAAGATTTTTGATACGACGCTCAGGGATGGGGAGCAATCTCCGGGCGCTAGTATGAACGTTGAGGAAAAAGTAGTCATAGCTCGCCAGTTAGAAAAACTTGGCGTGGATGTCATTGAAGCAGGGTTTGCTGCCTCTTCCTCGGGGGACTTTGAGTCCGTGGAACGTGTTGCCAAGGAGGTGAGGCGGCCCAGGGTCGTCAGTCTGGCCCGGGCCCAGGAAGGCGATATCAAAAGGGCCCTTAAGGCGGTGACGCATGCGCAGCATCCCGGGATCCACATTTTTATTGCTACCTCAGATATTCATATGAAGCATAAGCTTAGGATGTCGCGAAATGAAGTCTTGGACGCTGCGGCTTGGGCGGTCGCTTATGCCAAGAAACAGATTGATTACATCGAGTTCTCGGCTGAGGATGCTTCGCGAAGTGATTGGGACTTCCTCGTACAGGTGTTCAATGAGGTGGTTCGCGCCGGGGCTAAGACCCTCAATGTTCCGGATACTACCGGATATGCCATTCCTTCAGAATTTGGCTCACTGGTGCACTATCTCGTTGATAGAACCGATGGGGCGAATACGGTCACCTGGAGTGCTCACTGTCATAATGACCTCGGCTTGGCGGTGGCTAATTCATTGGCGGCGGTCACCAATGGAGTGAGACAGGTGGAGTGTACGATCAATGGTATCGGAGAGCGTGCGGGCAATACCTCCATGGAGGAAGTGGTGATGGCGCTTAGAACACGTAAGAACCTCTTTGGTGTCGATACGGGTGTCAACAGTGAACAAATCTATCCTACCTCCCGTTTGGTATCCCAAATCACGGGCATCCCGGTCCCCATTAACAAACCGATCGTGGGAGATAACGCCTTTGCCCATGAAGCGGGTATCCATCAGGATGGTGTTCTGAAACAAAAACTTACCTATGAGATCATGACCCCGGAGTCCATTGGGATGAGCGGGAATCGGCTGGTAATGGGAAAGCACTCAGGGCGTCACGCCTTTAGCAAACGACTCAAAGAATTGGGTCTAAACCTCAACGACCTTGATATGAACCGAGCGTTTGTACGGTTTAAGGAACTCGCAGACAAGAAAAAAGCGGTCTATGATGAAGATATCGAGGCGATCGTAGCCGATGAGATCCTACGGCTTCCCGGACAGCCTGACCGGTTCGAACTTCTTTATCTCAATGTGAATTCCAGCTCCAATGCGATCCCGTCGGCCACAGTGAAAATGCGTGTGGACGGTAAGGAATGTCTAGAACACGCCACGGGTGATGGAGTTGTGGATGCTTGCTATAAAGTAATAACAAAAATAACCGGGGCCCGATCTCATCTGGTACGGTACTCGGTAAAAGCCATCACAGGGGGAACCGACGCCCAGGGTGAGGTCTCCTGCCTGGTGGAAGATAGTGGTGTTAGGGTATCGGGACAAGGGGCACACACAGACATCATCATGGCGAGTGCGCTGGCTTATATCAATGCCCTGAACAAGATTGAATCTCGGAAAAACTATCGGAAGTTGGTGGAAAGGGGAGGTCCATGAATTATAAAATTACAATTCTTTCAGGAGATGGCATTGGGCCTGAAGTTGTTGAGGAAGGGACTCAGGTCCTAACCCAAATTGCAGGGCAGTACGGTTTCCAGGTCGAATTTGAGAAGGGACTGGTGGGGGGGGCTTCCATTGATGCTTATGGAAAACCCCTTACAGACTCTGTTCTGAAACTGGCCACAGAGAGCCATGCGGTTCTTCTCGGGGCTATGGGGGGTCCGAAGTGGGATGGATTGGATTATTCAATTCGTCCTGAGCGGGCCTTGTTGTCCTTGAGACAAGAGCTGGGTCTATTTGCTAATCTTCGTCCAGTTAAACTCTTTTCCGCCCTGGCCTCCGCGTCCACGTTGAAGCGAGAGGTAGTCGAAGGGACTGACCTTTTGGTGGTTCGAGAGCTGACCGGTGGGATCTATTTTGGTCAGCCAAAAGGGGTCACGCGGCTTGCCGACGGCACCGAGCGGGGTGTGAACACGGAGGTTTATACTACCGGCGAGATCGAGCGTATCGCGCATGTAGCCTTCGAGGCTGCCCGCAAGAGACGAAAAAAAGTAATTTCAGTGGACAAAGCCAACGTCTTGGAGGCTACTGAACTTTGGCGGAAAGTTGTGACGCGGGTTCATGCAGAGAATGGTTATGGAGATGTAGAGCTAGAGCATATGCTCGTCGATAATTGTGCGATGCAACTTATCCGTAATCCTAAACAATTCGATGTTATCGCCACCACCAACCTGTTTGGTGATATCCTGAGTGATGAAGCGTCGATGCTTACAGGTTCGATCGGCATGCTCCCTTCGGCGAGCCTTGGGGGGAAGGTGGGGATGTATGAGCCTGTTCATGGCACTGCCCCGGATATCGTCGGGAAAGACCTAGCCAACCCCTTGGCAACAATTCTGACAATTGGGTTAATGTTGCGCCATTCGCTTGAACAGGGAGAAGCGGCCGATCGTGTCGACAGGGCAGTGGAGCAGGTGTTGGGAGAGGGCTATCGAACGGCGGATATTCAAGGGGAGGGGGATCGCTTGGTGGGCTGCAAAGAGATGGGGAGACTCGTTCGGGAAAGAATAGGTAACGGATTTAAGGGCTAGAGGGGTTAGGAGAAGAAATCGAAATGCAGGAGTCAGATTACAGGCGTCTGATTTTAGGGGAGGAGATTCTTTTTTTCTGACGGCGGCATTCTGAGAGAGAGAAGAAGGATAGTGAAGAAAGAAAAATATAACGTCGCCGTAGTCGGTGCCACGGGGGCGGTTGGAGAACAGATGCGGAAGATTCTTCAGGAAAGGCTCTTTCCTGTGGGAGAGCTTCGTCTGTTAGCCTCGGAGCGATCTGCCGGCCGGCATCTTGAGTTTCGAGATCACCAAGTACCGGTGGAGGTGCTCGGAGAAGGCTCCTTTCAGGATATTGACCTGGCCCTCTTTTCGGCGGGGACGGGTGTGAGTAAAGAGTTTGCTCCACAGGCTGCGGCTTCCGGTGCTGTGGTGATCGATAACAGTGCCGGGTTCCGAATGGAGCCGGATGTCCCATTGATCGTTCCAGAGGTCAACCTGCAGGCGATGGGTTCCTACCAGCAACGAGGAATGGTCGCTAACCCGAATTGTTCGACAATACAGTTGGTGGTAGCCCTGAAACCGATCCACGATACGGTGGGGATTAGGCGTGTGGTGGTCTCCTCCTATCAGTCGGTGTCTGGGGCCGGGCGTATGGCGATGGAGGAGTTGGGTCAACAGACGGCCGCGCTGTTCAACGGGCGAGAGCTAAAGAAAGAAAAATTTCCACATCAGATCGCCTTCAACTGTATTCCCCAGATCGATACCTTTCTGGAGGGGGGCTACACCAAGGAAGAGTTAAAGATGGTGAACGAGACCCGTAAGATCCTTGAGGACCCATCCCTCCGTATCACGGCTACGGCAGTACGCGTACCGGTCTTTTGTAGTCACTCGGAATCCGTCAATATCGAAACCGAAAAAAAACTTACAACCGAGGAAGCAAAAAATATTTTGCGTCAGGCACCAGGCATCCTGCTCTGTGATGATCCTGAGAATAGTGTTTACCCCATGGCCGTGGACGCTGTCGGTCAGGACGCCACTCTGGTGGGAAGGATTCGGGAGGACGATTCAGTCCCCAATGGGATCAACCTCTGGATCGTGGCGGACAATCTGCGTAAAGGCGCAGCCCTGAATGCGGTTCAGATTGCTGAAATCTTGATCAGAGATTACCTATAATTAAGCCTCGGAGGCCAGCGGTCTTTTTCTAGATTCATACCCCGTATGCTTCCCCCGCCTGCCCTAAGCGCGGCCAGGTAAGGGTTCCCAGTTAAAAAGTGTGGTTCCTCAGTGGGAGCCCATTTCGTGGCTCGTGTTTGTGCTTCCTGTTCGACACCGAGCACGAGCGTCGAGCACGATTACGGTTTGACGTCTTCGTTTCTTCGGAGCAAGCCCCCTGCGCCGTGGACCCATGCATCCGGTTCCAAGGGAGGAAACCTGGAGGTTTGAGGCGTAGGGACGTGGAGTTTGGAGGCAGGCCCAGGCCGTTGGAGAGCTCACCCGAAGGAGATGGGAGGGCGGCCGTCGAGGCACAGGCTTATTGACTCAGGCCGAAAGGTTTTCTCCTGAGGAACCATTTTACGCCAGAGCCCCCAGTAAGTTGACAAGTGCCGGTGAGAGGGGATAAAAACAGTTGTCATGGCTACCAGTCACAGTCGGCAATTCCGTTTTTTTCCGCTCCTGGCCTTCTATTTAGCCTCCTAGGGGGCATTGCATTTTAGGCGACACCACAACGCAGGTGCATTTTCCTTCCGGTCAATACGGTTAATGCGGAGGTTTCTATCGTGCTTATTAAAATGTCTCGAAACACAACGCCAGAGGCAATAGCTAAAGTCGAGGAAAAGCTGCATGGTCTAGGGTATAAGACGGGCAAAATGGTTGGGGAAGAGATTACTCTGATCGGCGTATACGGCGATATCAGCTTGCTGCCGATAGCCGAGATCGAGGAGATGGGTGGCGTGGAAGGCCTGATTCCTATCTCGCGGGCTTACAAACGGGCCGCGCAGAAAGGCTCACCTGGGGCCTTGATCCACAGGGCTGTTCGTATCGGAGACATCACCGTAGGGGGCGATGATCTGGCAGTCATTGCCGGCCCGTGTTCCGTTGAGAGCGAAGCACAGATCATGGAGGCGGCCCGTTTGGTTAAAAAATCCGGCGCTCATGCATTACGCGGCGGGGTGGTCAAGTATCGGTCCAGCCCGTACAGTGGCTGGGAGGGGATTGGATCGAGCTCAGAGGAAGCCCTACGTAACGGTCTTAAACTGATTGTAAAGGCGGGTCGAGAGTATGCACTCCCGACGGTCGTTGAAGTGCTCGATGCCGGTGATGTGTCGATTTACGAGGATATAGGGGTGGCTTGCCTTCAGGTTGGTGAGCCCAACTCGAAAAACCAGGCCCTGCTCAATCGTCTCCGTGATACCCCACTTCCTATCATTCACAAGCGCGGAAATTCCCTTGACATTGAAGCTTATCTGCTCTGGGTCGAGAGGGCCATGGCGACAGGCAAAGAAAATATCATCCTGTGCGAGCGCGGTATCGTGAGCCCCAACAAGTATACGCGTAATACACTGGACCTGGCCGCTATCGCTGCGTTTCACTATCAGCTATCGTGTCTTCCCGTTGCGATCGATGCTTCACACGGTACCGGCATACGCGATCTGGTTCACCCATTGACCCTGGCTGGACTTCTGGCCGGGGCCTCGGTGGTCTTGGTAGAGGCGCATCCAAATCCCCTGATTGCCAAGTCCGATGGGTTTCAGGGTTTGTTCCCGGAACAACTCTCCCGCCTGGTGGCGGCCTGTAAGCAGGTCTGGACATTGCGACAAAGGCTAAAGCCATTCTATATCCCCAGCGCCCTGCTAGCACCCGATTACGAGAGCCGGGTAGCTGCAGATAAGAAGCGCTTTTTCGACTCCTAAGACTAAGAGAGGTTGGGGCCGGCCTGATCCCATTGTTCTCATCCTGATTTATGAACATCAAGCTAACCATCGAGTATGATGGAACTGATTATCATGGGTGGCAGATTCAGCCCAATGGGAAAACCATCCAGGAAATTTTGGAACAAGCCCTCAGAACTCTCCTCGGCGTATCGACTCGACTTACGGGCTCTGGTCGTACGGATGCGGGGGTTCATGCTTTGGGTCAAGTTGCTGGATTTAACTACACAGGTGATCTTGAACTCCCACGGCTGCAGAAGGGGATAAATGCCCTGACTCCAAAGGATATTGCAATCAAGCACATAGAGAAGGTTCCAGACTCCTTCGACGCCCGGCGGGATGGACGAAGCCGGGTGTACCAATACCGAATCTGGAACAAGAAGTGGTGTTCGCCTTTTCATCGCCGTTTTTCGTGGCATGTGCCTTTTCCCTTGGATCTTTCCGCCATGCAGGAAGCGAGTCGGTTTCTCGAAGGAGAGCATGACTTTGCCTCCTTTCAGGCGGCCGGATGTGACGCAGTGCATTCTGTAAGGAATGTCTACCATAATGGCTTGACACAGGACGGCGAAATGCTTGTGTACACCGTGGAGGCCACTGCGTATCTGCGGCATATGGTGCGCAATATCGTAGGGACGCTTGTGCAAGTGGGCCGGGCAGAGCGGGGCGCCAAAGAGTTATACAGGCTCTTACAGGCTCGTGACCGAACGCAAGCCGGTCCGACTGCCCCACCTCATGGGCTTTTCCTGACGGAAGTGAAGTATTAAGCCGAGGGAAACGGACCGTTGAATGGGAATACGGGATACGGAAGTTAGGGGCCGGTCTATTGGATTAAGGAAAGAGAAGGCAAAACACTAGGTCACATTAATCAGGTTATAGAGGTCGGGTTTGAGAATAGGGGTTCCAGAGTTTGAATGTATTCAGAATTCAGAAGCCGGCGACCGGGCGCTCCTTCATCCTGCCTACTGAATGCCGCTAGATTTCCGGCCCAATAGAAATGAGAAAATCTCTTCTCATCCCGGGTTGCCTGCTTCTGCTGGTTGTTGTTTTTTTTCCTCAAATCCGCTTGGGAACCTTCACGGCCCTCTTTCTCTGGGACCTGCTGGATGAACAAACACTTCGTTTTCCTGATCGTGGCAGTTTGTCGTGGGTAACAGCCTCCCCGGCCGTTGAAAGATTGCAGATTCCTGTCGGAAAAAGGAGAATCGCTGCGGATCTTTATCACCCGCGAGCTCACAAGAAGAGAGCGGCCATCCTTCTTACCCATGGGATCATAGAGGCCGGCAAAGATGATCCGCGCCTCATTCGCTTTGCCCGCTCCCTGGCCCGTACCGGCTTCGTCGTCCTTGTCCCTGAGTTAAAGGGGATGAAGTCCTTTCGCATCCTTCTCAGCGATGTCGACGATATCATCGCCTCGTTTCATTACCTGGCCTCCCGCCAAGAGACCGTTGACCAGGGGAGGATGGGACTCTTGGGTTTCAGTTACGGTGCCGGCCCTACTTTTATAGCTGCTGCCGATCCGTCGATGCGGGATCAGGTTAAGTTTTTGGTTTCTTTTGGTGGCTACTATGATCCCGTTAATGTAATTCGATTTATTACCACCGGCTTCTACGACTACCGTGGTGAGAGAGGTTTTCAACAGCCGGAACCCTACGGTAAATGGGTCTTTTTTATGAACAATGTAGACTACGTTCAAAGTAAGAGAGACCGGAAACTTCTGACGGAGGTCATCAAGGAGGAAGAGAGGCAAAACACGGACAAAGTGGCTCCGTTGCTGGCCGGCTTGACTCCCCAGGGTAAGAATCTTTATGAGCTCCTAGTCAACAAAGACCCGCAGCGTGTAGAACGGTTAATCAAAGGCACCGACCTCCGCTTTCAGCATTATCTCAAGGAAATAGCGATAGCTCCTATTATTCCTTCGATTCGCGCCTACTTTCTCATCGGTCACGGAAGTACGGACCCCCTGATCCCTTATACGGAGAGTCTCAGGCTAGCGGATGCGATCCCGGACAAAGGAAAGGTGCACTTGGCTATCATTCGGCTTTTCTCCCATGTGGATCCGGTCCGTGAGGGGTTCTCACCGAAGGAGTTTTTGACGAACTATCTTCCTTCCCGGATAAAGTTCTTTTATCTAATCTATGACCTTCTGAGCCAGCAACAGTGATCTCGATGTGTCTGGTTAACCTGGAGGCTCTTGAACTCAACGGCGCCGGCAGCTATGATCTGTTATTCTGGAGAGCGTAAAATATGGTAAAACATCTGGGTCGCACACTGTATGATAAGGTATGGGAATCTCACACGGTCGACGTCCTCCCAACCGGCCAAGTACAAATCTTTATCGGTCTTCATCTGATCCATGAGATTACGACTGCGCCGGCGTTTGATATGTTGCGCGAGAAGGGGCTGGATGTCGCGTTTCCGGAGCGGACATTCGGCACTGTGGATCACGTTGTCCCTACGGACATGCGGTCTCGTCCGTTTCATGATGGCCAGGCTGAGGACTTGGTGAAGGCACTTGAAACCAATACCAGTCAGTTCGGGATTAAATTTTATGGATTGGATAGCGAGCGGCAAGGAATTGTTCACGTGATCGGGCCGCAACTCGGATTAACGCAGCCGGGGATAACTTTGGCCTGCGGTGATAGCCATACGAGCACCCATGGGGCATTTGGTGCCCTCGCGATGGCTATTGGCACAAGCCAGGTTCGAGACGTGCTGGCCACGCAGACCGTTGCCCTAGATAAGCTCAAGGTTCGGAGAATTAATGTCAACGGGAGATTAGCAGAGGGAGTATACGCGAAGGACGTTATTCTTTCCATCATTCGCAAGCTGGGTGTCGGGGGAGGAAAGGGATTTGCTTATGAGTATGGCGGATCGGTCGTTGAGCGTATGAGCATGGAAGAACGCATGACGGTTTGTAATATGAGCATCGAAGGGGGTGCCTTGGTTGGATATGTCAATCCGGACACCACTACTTTTAAGTTTCTTGAGGGAAGAGAGTTTGTCCCTAAGGGCAAGGAGTTCGAGCGCGCCGTGGCTTATTGGAAGTCGGTGGCCTCGGACCCTGATGCTCGTTACGACGAGGTGGTGGCTATGGATGGAGCCGACATCGAACCGACGGTAACCTGGGGGATCAACCCGGGGCAAGCCATGGGTATCTCGGAGAAGCTTCCTGATCCAAACGGGTGGCCGGATCCTGAGGGGGCAAAGCGTGCTTACGAACACATGGGTTGGGAGGTCGGAACGCGAATGCTTGGATTGCCTATTAACGTGGCCTTTATCGGATCCTGCACAAATTCACGGCTCTCCGATCTGCGTACTGCCGCAAGGATTGCTAAGGGGCGAAAGGTTGACTCAGGGGTCCGAGCGCTCGTGGTACCGGGGTCAACGGAAATCAAAGCTCTGGCTGAGAAAGAAGGGTTGGATCAGATATTCCGTGAGGCAGGTTTTGAATGGAGAGCGGCCGGCTGCTCCATGTGTCTTGGTATGAATCCGGACAAATTAAAAGGAAGGGAGATCTGTGCATCGTCTTCCAATCGAAATTTTATCGGTCGCCAGGGAAGCCCGGGTGGGCGGACGATTCTGATGAGCCCGGCGATGGTCGCTGCTGCCGCCTTGAATGGTAAGATCGTGGATGTTCGGGATTACGCTGGGTAGATAGAAGGAGAGTCAACGAATGGCTGCAATAACACAGGTGTCCGGTACTGCCATTGCGGTAAGGGGCAACGATATCGATACCGACCGGATTATTCCGGCGCGGTACTTGATAGAGATCACCTTCGCTCGGATGGGAGAATATCCGTTTTACGACGAGAGATTTGATGCCGGGGGAAACCCACAACCACACCCCTTCAATGATCCCAAAGTTAAAGGAGCCTCGATCCTTTTTGTAAATAAGAATTTCGGCTGTGGATCATCCCGGGAACATGCACCGCAGGCACTGTTCCGGTTCGGTATTCACGCTATTGTCGGTGAGTCTTTTGCCGCTATCTTTGCCGGCAATTGTGTGATGATGGGGGTTCCTACTGTAACGGTTAACTCAGCTGAGATAAAGGAACTGATGCAGTCAACGGAGCAGAACTCGCAAACCGTCTATACAGTGGACCTCCAAGCAAAAACGATATCCTACGGGGAGAGACAAATAGCTTTTGACATGTCGGAGGGCTATCGAAACGCCCTCGTAACAGGCTCATGGGATTCGACCTCTATGCTTCGCGCCAATCTGGACAAGACCAGGAGGAACAGCAGAAAGCTCCCTTATATCACTGGATTCAAGGAGGCTATTCCGCCGCCGGGTTCGACTTGAGTCGGCTCTGTCATCCCCTTAACCTGTTATGGCACCAGACGATTCCCACCTGGCGATCCATCGTTTGCTAGTTCGTTTTTTCGTATCCTTCCTTCTTTTGCTCTCTTTACCGGTTCTCTCCTATGGAGCAGAGAGCGGCAAGCATGAACCGGTTACGCCCAATAAGGATCAGGGTTTCTATCCTTTTGAAAAGGGTGAACATACACTATATTGGGCGAGCTGGAATGGAATCCCAGTGGCCTCAGCGGAGATTCGTGCGGGACCCCTGGTGATAAAAGGTGAGCAATTTTATAAAGTCAAGATTAAACTAAAGACATGGAAGTACTTGGATTTCATATGGAAAATGCGTGACTCCATCGAGTCGATTTTTCGAACTGAAACGATCCGGCCACACCGTTTTATCTTTCGGCAGAGAGAAAATCGTAGGAAGATTAATACGATCGCTAGATATGATGTGAGCCGTGACAAGTGGGTCGTCCAGCGCAAGAAAGGGTCCAAGATAAGGCGATTTGAATTTATCTCGTCGGATACCCTGGACCCGGTATCGGCTGTCTATTTAGCCCGTACATTAAATCTTAAGGTGGCAGGCACAATCAAGATGAAGGTCTTCGGCGGCAAGAGCCGGTACCTGGTCACTTTGAAAGTCATGGGCAGGGAGCGGATTAAGACCAAGAGAGGGATCTTTGATACTTACAAGGTGGTTGTTCCCAGGATCGTCAACCTGTCCAAGTCCGGATACGCGCGCCGAATGCGCAAAACCACAGTTTGGGTTTCAGCGGATAAGAAGAGGTTGCTTCTTAGGATGATCAGCAAGGTTTTCATCGGTAGTGTTCGCGTCGAGATGACAAGAACGAAAGGTTAGGGAGGAAGCATAACATGGCAGAAAGAATAGTGTCCATGCACGCGGCGTATAAGAGCGGGCAGGAGATCGTGGATGGTTTTCTGGCCCGTCCCAATACTAACGACTCTAAAAATGCCATTGTGTTGATCCATGGATATCGTGGCGTGGATGATGCCCAAAGGGCTGTTACCCGTAGGTTCGCTAAGGAAGGATTTGTTTGCCTTTCGCCTGATCTGTTTTACGGTAGGATCTCAACTAGCCCTGAAGAGTCTGCCCTTCGGAAGACCTCTTTAGATATTGCGTTGTCCGTGGAAAAGATCCTCGACAGTGTTCCGTATCTACGCCGACTCCCCTTTGTAAAAAAGAAGAAAATCGCTCTGCTGGGTTTCTGCATGGGTGGAGGGTTAGCTCTGTACGCGCTGGCACGGTCCAAGGCCTTCGCTGCGGGAGTCATCTATTACCAGAGTCTTTTTCCTGACCCGGAGGATCTGCAGGGAATCAGGGTTCCACTCCAGTGCCATTACGGCACTGAGGATTCGAATACTACGAAGACCGAGATTAAGATGTTTCAGGCTGCGTTGGATCAGTACCGTAAAAAATACGAGATTCATATGTATGAAGGGGCAGGTCATGCCTTTCTCAATAACCCTCAAGCAAAGAATGCTGCAAACCAGAAAGCCGCAGAGCAGTCGCTTGTTAGAGCCTGCAAGTGGCTTAATAAGCTTTTTTCTTAGGCTTTCCTGCCATCATATTTTTTGGGGCTAAAGTGACGAATTTGGTCCATTTCCGTACATTTATCATGGGTCAGGCTTCATTTTGCCGGTAAATTTATTCTTCTCAGTGTCTAAAAATCCGTTAAAAATCAGGTGGTTTCAGTTATTATCCTCAACCCCTATCTTCTGGCATACTTCGTGCACATTTGGAGCTATTAGGTACGCCAGACGAAGCCAAGGGGTAACTTAAAGTGGAAGAGATTTTGACAGCCTCTCAGGTGGCAAACCTTTTGCAGGTTCATCTCAGGACCGTCTATAAGTTGGTCCGTAGTCGGTCGATCCCCGGCAGGAAATTCGGGGGAGGCTGGCGATTCAGTAAGAGTGAAATTTTAAAAATGATCTCCAAAAATGAGGCAAATTATCTGTTGGATAGAAGTTGATGTTTCAAAAAGAGAGTTTGTTTGGGAATTAAAACATTTTGCCCTGTGAGTGTTCATCGCTTTAACCAGTTAGGGTCGGAAACTGCCCAAAAAACTACTCCGCGAAATGTAGCACTACATTGTTACCTCTTCGATTACCAGCGCATTCGCTGTCATTAACGCCACAGCCGACAGGTTTCTTGCTCCGGTTTTTTCCAGTGCCGGCTCAATGAAGCCTGACTCACTTGCTTCTTACCGTTCGTTGCCCCCATTATTAATTAACCTGCGTCCCTCGGGGTCCTGTTCGGCCTCCAGGTTCTCGGCTCTCCGTTAAAAAGTTTGGTTCCTCTGGAGAAAACCTTCCGGCCTGAGTCAATAAGTCTGTGCCTTGATGGCCACCCTCCCGTCTCCTTCGGGAGAGCTCTCCAACGGCCTGGCCCTGCCTCCGACCTCCACGTCCCTGTGCCTTCCAGGTTTCCTCCCTCCGAACCGGATACATGGTAACATGGCGCCGGGGAGGCTGCTTCAAAGAGAGGGAAACGTCAGACCGTGATCGTGTTCGGTGTCGGAAGCGAAGCACGAACACGAGTCACGAAATGGGTTTCCTCGGGGGAGCGGGCCACCCGCTCCTACCTGGCGCACCCTGCTTTTTACAGTAGAACCGGGTTCCCTTGACTTCGTTACGCTATAACGGTTAGGAAAAGTAGAAGGCGGTTTAAAACTAGCGCGTGTTACGCGTGACGTCAACGCTCTCTTCGCGTACCTCTCTTTTTGAGCGGAATCAATCAGTGAAGAGTACATTGTCAGTGGTAAAGGCTAAAAACATGAATGGTACCCTTGAAGGGATACGAGTCCTCGAAATGGCGAGTTATGTTACAGGACCGTTTGCATCCGTCCTTTTGGCTGATTTAGGTGCTGATGTGATCAAGGTCGAGCCGCCCGGGCAAGGAGATCCGTTTCGAGGCTGGGGAGAGAACCTCTATTCCGCCACCTTCCGCAGTTTAAATCGTAACAAAAAAAGTATAACCCTCGACATCCGCCGTGATGAGGGACGAGAGCTTTTTCTCAAACTTGCCTCAACCTCTGATGTCCTAATCGAAAATTTCCGGCCGGGAACGATGGAACGGAGGGGAATCGGTTATGATTCGGTACGTGCCTTGAACCCAAAGATCGTTTACTGCTCTATCTCCGGGTTTGGACAGGAGGGTCCCTACCGGGATCTCCCGGGTTACGATACCATTGGTCAGGCCATGAGTGGGCTTCTGAGTCTTCTCACCGACCCGGACAAGCCCCAGGGAATGGGCATTTCTTTGTCTGATCACATCACGGGTATTTACGCCTGCTATGGTATTTTGGGGGCCTTGGTTAACCGTATGATCACAGGAGAAGGCCAGAGAGTCGAGACTTCGCTCTTGCGTGCCACGACATCATTTTTGAGTGAGAATGCGTCCCGCTACTTCGAGACAGGTGTGGTTCCTCGCCGAGCCCACAGGACCCGCACGGCAGGGGTTTTTGCCTTTGTCGATCAAGACGGTCTTCCATTTGTCATCCACGTCTCCTCACCTGAGAAATTCTGGCGGGGTCTTCTCGCGGCTGTGGAAAAGCCCGAGTGGGCGGATGATCCGCGTTTTCCCGACCGAAAAAGCCGGGTTGAAAACAGGGACGCTCTTTCAGATCTCTTGCAGTCGGTTTTCTGTAACGGGCGCCGGGAGGAGTGGCTTCAACGCCTGCAAAAGCATGATGTACCGTGCGCACCGCTGAATACGCTGGAGGAGGTGTTTAGAGACCCCCAGGTGCAAACCTATGGCTTCCCGGTAGAATTGGTACATCCCAAGATGGGTAAAATGCGGCTAGTGGGGAGCGGCGTCGATCTCAGCCGTACTCCGGCCCAGATAAATGTGCCGCCACCAACCCTGGGAGAACATACGAGCGATGTCCTCGGCTCTCTCGGATATGATCAGGAGGCAGTGGAAGGGCTAAAGAAACGCAAGGTGGTTTGAAAGGCTCAATGGTTGATGCAAGAGATCAATCGGCGCCGAGTCGTCGAGAGGTAAGGAAAAACATAGAAAGGCGATACCGGCACCACCCGAGTGTGATGCCTCTTGTTGAAGATCATCACCGCGGGTTGGCCTTGGCGCTGAGATGCCGCAAACAGGCACTGGGTCAGATGAGACCCGTAGGAGTTCACGGATTGAGGGAACGGGCCGACGAGTTAACAGATTTTATTTCGAAAACGCTGGAACGCCATTTTCGAGCAGAGGAGGAAGTACTCTTTCCTTTGATCGGCTCCCGTGTGCCTGAGAGCCGTTTACTGATCGCGGAACTCCAGGAAGGGCACGGCCAAATTCGAAAGTCGTCGGTCTTATTGAAAAAAGACACGAGTTTAAGCAAATCGCTCTTCGATCTCGGAGACTTACTGGAACGTCACATTCGCAGTGAAGAACGGGAACTGTTTCCCCTCTTTAAAAGGCATGTGACGGAAGCGGAAGCCGGAGCAGTGAAGAAAGAGATTAAACGGATCCTGGAAGAACCATAACTTTCAAATATCAGAGAGCATACCCTCGAGTCTCTGATAAAGAGCGCCTTGCACGACTTCCCTGAGAGTGCCCAGGGCCTTATAAATATTTCGTTGGGCTCTCATAGTCTGCATGTAATTGGGGGTCAAATTTGTTTCTAACGCTTTTCGCGCGGAAAGGGACCGTTCTCCTCCGGAGAAATGGGATTGAGTCATTAAGGTCCCGATCAGACTACTCACCTCTTCCAGCTCCTGAACCGAATACCGGACATGTTCTATCTTAAGGGCCTCTACGGTCCTTAGGATTAACTGCTCATCGGAGGGGTTGCGTTCCATCTCGTCGAGAATCCACTCGAGGAGATAGACGACCTTTCCCCGGGAGATCAAAAACCATGGGACCAAGGGATGACGAGCACGTACCTTCAGAGCCCCCCAAAATCGCTCTTGGCCGCTTTGTGACTCATGTTTAGACAACAGTTCATCTAGGCGTTCGAGGCCGGTGTTGTCTAGGGTATAGTTCTCACTGCGTAAAACCAGGGACCTCTGCTCTCCGGCGGTGAGCGCGGAGCCGTCCTTTCTCAGTATCTTTGGGGGTGCCTGGTGAAGTGATAGGACTGCATCGATCGCTTCTTCTGTAGAAGGCCGGTGTTCCAATATGTCCCTCAGAGATCTTTCCCGATGGAACCGGTCAGGTGAAGGGAAGTATTTCTCCTGATAACGGAGAACAGCTCCACCTGCGTATCCAGAATAGAGCCTTCGCCAGCACTGTGCAACCTAGCGCTCTTCTTCCACGAAGCAAAGCATTTCAGGAAACCGAAGACGTTAAAGAGACGAACCTAAGTAGGAGCCCATTTCGCGGCTCGTGTTCGTGCTTCGTGTTCGACACCGAGCACGATCCCGGTTCGACGTTTCCTCTCTTCGGAGCCTACCCCCTGCGCCGTGCACCCTTGCATCCGGTTCAGAGGTAGGGTAGCCGTTCGACTGAGCTCACGCCGAAGCTGTCGAGGCACAGACCTATTGACTCCCCTTCGAGTTCCCTCAGGGCGGTGAGGTTCTCGAACCGAGGCCGGAAGGTTTTCTCCTGAGGAACCACACTTTTTACGGTAGAGCCCCCCTTCTCTCCGTGGAAGCTATCTCCCTTTTTTCTCCGCGCGATCTCTCAGGCTGTCCCCGACAAGGTTCAGTCCCAAGACCGTAATCATCACCGCAAGACCGGGATAGGTGGTCAAATGGGGTGCCACTAAGAGAAACTGCCGTCCTTCATTGAGCATAGAACCCCAGGAGGGTGTAGGGGGTTGCGCACCCAGACCTAAAAAACTCAGGCTGCCTTCTGCAATGATAGCTCCCGCCATTCCGAAGGTTGCCTGGATCAGGAGCGGTGCCAAGAGATTGGGGAGCATGTGGAAAAGGATAATGCGGGGGTGACCACCTCCGAGGGCCCGGGCGGCATAGATAAACTCTTTCTCCCTGAGCGCCAGAATTTCGCCACGGACCAAGCGAGCATATACGGTCCATCCGATCAGACAAAGGGCGAGGATGACATGTTTCAATCCGGGACCTAAAACTGCGGTAAACGCGATGGCTAGAAGAATACCCGGAAAGGCCAATAAAATATCAACCAAGCGCATCAGGAGTTGGTCGACCCACCCTCCGATATAACCCGAAAGAGAGCCTACAAAAAGACCGATCAGCAGGGAGAGTGATACGGTGCTGATCCCAACAAAGAGTGAGATCCGGGCACCGTAGACGATACGGCTCAAGATATCGCGGCCTAGTTTATCGGTGCCCAGCAGGTGGTCTCTGGAAAATGAGATGAGATCCTTCTCTAGATTTTGTTGTGTCGGGTTCTGCGGGGCTAGTATGGGCGCCAGTAGTGCCACAACGACGAGCAAGCCAAGAATGGTTAGCCCTATGGAAAGAAAAACTCTATCTCTCATAACTGATTCGCGGATCCACAAGATGATAAAGCATGTCTGTAATGAGGTTGACCAGGAGATAGGAGATGGCAATGACGAGGATACATCCCTGGGCGAGCGGGTAGTCCCGTGTCTGAATAGCCTGAATCGTGAGACGTCCGATTCCCGGCCAAGTAAAAATAGTTTCTGTAATGATCGAACCGGCGAGAAGTGCGCCAAACTGAAGCCCCACAACGGTGATGACTGAGAGGAGTGAGTTACGTAGCGCATGTTTAGACCAGACCTTCCACTCGCTTAGTCCTTTGGCCCGAGCAGCCTGGATGAAATCCTCATGGATGACATCCAGGAGACTGGAACGGATCATTCGAATAAGGATTGCGGCCATAGACATGCCGAGGGTCAGTGCGGGGAGGATCAGGTGATCGAGTCCCCCCCGGCCTGAAACCGGAAGCCAGCCCAACTCTATAGAAAAGACGATCATCAGGAGCGGCCCAAGCCAAAAATTAGGCATCGAAAGGCCGAGTAGGGAAAAGAGAAGAGAGAACCGATCGATCCAAGAACGTCTCTTGACTGCGGCGATCATCCCTAAAGGAAAGGCTATAGCCAGGGCGATGCCCATCGCAGCGACGGTTAGCGCTAAAGTAGCTGGAATCCGCGTAAGGATCAGGTCCGCAACTCTGCCCTGCTCATATAGAGAACGGCCAAGATCCCCTATGGCAAGGCCTGTAAGAAAGCGATGGTATTGAGTCCCGAGGGGCTGGTCCAATCCCATCTCCCGGCGCAGCGTTTCCTTGTCGGCGTGGCTTGCGGTTTCCCCTAGCATGACCTCGACAGGGTCTCCCGGGATGAGGTGGATCAGAAAAAAGACCAGGGTCAAAACACCTAGCAAGGTGGGGACAAATAAAAGGAGACGCTTGAAAAAGTATCGCTTCACTTGGGTGGCTGGGGGCGCCGGAGAGATACCCGCTTTAAGGAAATTAGGCTCCCATCCGGAAAGGGAATAAAGCCCTCGATGGCCCGATTCATGACCACGACATTTCTCATCCACCACAGGGGGATGTAAGGAAGATCGAGGGCCAGGATCTTTTGTGCCTGGCCGTAGATACGTTTGCGCTCCTGAAGGCTTGATCTTCGCCGTCCTTTCTCCAAGAGATCATCGATCTCTACATTTTTGTAGTGGCCGCGGTTATCTCCGTAAGGGGGGATCATACTCGAGTGAAAAAGATTGAAATAGATATCCGGATCCCTGACACCCACCCATGAGAGAGAGTAAAGGTGAAAGTTCCCGTTTTTGATATCTCCGTAGAACGTCCCCCATTCGTAAGTACGTACCTCCAGCCCTATGCCTACCCTGCTGAGTTGGTCCTTGAAAGCCTCCGCGATCCTTTTTCGCAGATCGAGAGTCGTTGTCTTGTAAGACAGGTTGAAGCGAAGACCGGGCCCATCGCCGTCCGGATCGCGGAACCCGGCCTTGTCGAGTAATCTCTTGGCCTTTTCAGGGTCGTAGCTCCATTGCCTAACAGAAGGTTCGTAGGCCCAGTGGAGCGGCGCTAGTAATCCGGTTGCCGGTGTTGCCATTCCCTTCAACAGATGACGAACGATGGTGTCTCGATCTATAGCATAGGCTATCGCTTGACGTACCTCTTGACGTTTCAGGATAGGATGGTCGAGCTTCATACCGATATACTGAAAGGTCGTTCCCTCTCGAATCCGTATCGAGGCGTTGGTATTCTGTTTAAGCCACGGAAGCATGTCGGGCTCTATATCATTTTGGAGAAGATCGACGGTCCCTTTTCTAAATTCTAAAACACGGACAATAGCGTCAGGAATAATCTTGAAAACAAGGCCGGAAACCAAGGGCGCTCCTTCCCAATAGGCAGGGTTAGCTTTCAAGACGACCCGCTCTCCCGAAATAACTTCCTCAAGGGAGAAGGGTCCGGAACCTATGAGGATCGTTTTTTTCGAGTCTCTATTTGGGGGAGCTCCCTCCGGGACAATCCCGAGCGTCAGATTCTCCAAAAAAGGAGCATACGGAGCAGTCAGTCGAAAGCGGACTTGATAGAGTCCGATCTGTTCCACTGCCTTGATGGCTCGAAGTATCCCCCTTTTAGGGGAGTGGTTTTGAGGGTCGAGAACGGATTCATAGGTAAACTTGACATCGGCCGCAGTCAAGGGTTTGCCATTGTGAAACGTGACACCTTTTCTGAGGCGAAACAGATAGGTTTGCGCGTCAACCATCTCCCAATGTTCGGCCAGATCGAGTCGCAACTGGGAGTTTTTATCCATGCGAGTAAGCGAGTTAAAAATCAATGCCGCGATACGAGCCGAGTTGGCATCTGTGGCATACCGAGGATCAAGGTGAGTCGGGTTGCTCTCAATAGCTACGACGAGGTAACCCGGGGGTCGATCAACGCGGGAAGAGGGTAGGCAACTTGCCAGGGTTACCCATACGCCAACGAAAATCAGGCGGGAGTACGGTTTCGTTTTCACTTTGCCCTTAGAACTTTTGACACGAGGGTAACTCTTTTGCTATCATCGGTCAAATTTGATTGTGCGGAAGCAACTCATCACCTTAGCGACGCTGTCCTTTCTTCTCTGGGTTTCGTTCCTTGTTTTTCCCCCTATCTCCCCGGGAAGCAGGGAGGTGTCCGCCCAAGAGAATCCGTTCCCCCTACCTCCAGGTCTTGAGAGTTCGGTGCGGTTCTGGAAACTTGTCTTTACCCGTTTCGGCAGCTCCGACCTGATCTTTTTTGACCCACTGAATCCGGCAAAAATTTACAAAGTTTTAAGGGTAGGTAAAAAATCAAAGACCCGTAGCCTCATCAGGAAGGAAATGAAGAAACTTTTGTCAGAGCATGGCCTTCATGCGAAAGATAAGAGTATACGAGTTCAAAGAGGGGTCAAAGAGCGTTTTACCGCTGGTCTGCAGCGATCCGGTAGATACCTGGACCAGATGCAGTGGATCTTTCAGGAAGAGGGCCTGCCCACTGAGCTCCTCTATTTACCTCTGGTAGAGTCATCGTTTAATATCCGGGCCCGTTCCCACGCCGGTGCCGTGGGGATCTGGCAGTTTACCCGCTCCACGGGGAGGAAGTATCTCCGTGTTAATCGCCGAGTAGATGAGAGAAAAGATCCTCTTGAATCAACTCGTGCGGCTGCGCGGCTTCTCAAAAAGAATTACAAGATCTTTGGCAACTGGCCATTGGCTATCACGGCATACAATCACGGTCGGGAGGGGCTCCTCCAGGCCGTCGCCGAGGTTGGCTCAAAGAATTTGGTGGATATCATCCGGCACTATGAGAGTCGATCCTTCGGTTTTGCCTCGAAAAATTTTTATGCCGAATTTTTGGCTGCTAAGGAGCTGGCGGCGAATGCCGAGAAACTGTTTCCTGATCTCGAAACACAGATGCCTTTCCATTTAAAAGAGCTCGAGATCAAAAGGCCAATTTCTTTGGCGGCTCTGCTTAAGTATGCCAAGATTTCCCGTCATGACTTCCTGGAATGGAATCCGGCATTGAGCCGCAGGATCCGGACTATCCCAAGGGGGTATCGGGCCAAGGTCCCACCGGAAAAATTGCAGGGTTTGATTGAGGCTCATCGCCGGGTGGTTAAGAGGTCTCACTTCAAGCATAAGTCACGTTCAGGCTGTAAGGGCGCCGTATCTTGGATCTGTCACCGGGTAAGGTTTGGAGAGACCTTGTCACAACTAGCCCGTCGGTATGGGACTTCGGTGAGAAAGATTCAACATCTCAACAAGCTTTTTAGCGTCCATTTCATCGTGGCAGGACGGTACCTCAGGATACCTACACGTTGAGATGGGCGAAAGCGCGTTTTTCCACTGCATCCATGAAAACTTATCCTGTTTTTCTTGATCTGCGGGGCAAGCGCTGTCTGGTCGTCGGGGGTGGTGTGGTGGCTCAGCGCAAAGTTCATACGTTGGTAGGGGCAGGGGCCAAAGTAACCATCATCAGCCCTGACTTGCCGGCCTCTTTACAAAAGATGGGCGCGCAAAAGAGAATACAATGGCTCCGCAGACGATATCGCCAGGGAGACCTCAAGGGTTGTTTCCTCGCCTTTGGTGCGACCGATAATCCTAAGGTAAACCGGGACATGGCCGATGAGGCGAAGCTCAGTGGGTCTCTGATCAACGTGGTGGATCGTCCGGGGTTGTGCAACTTTATAAGTCCTGCTGTTGTTCGGAGAGGGGAGCTGCTGATCGCTATTTCCACCGGCGGGGCAAGCCCCGGCTTGGCCAAGAAGATACGCCAGGACCTGGAGCGCATCTTCGGTCAGGATTACGTAAAGGCGCTGGAGCTCTTGGGTGCCCTTCGCAAGGTGTTAAGGCGACGTTCCCTCTCCTCTGCCGATCGGAAACGGATTCTCACCGGTCTGATCAACTCACCCTTGCTGGACCATATCAGACAGAGGAAAAAGGTAAAGTTGGAGAGACTACTCTCCCGTATTGCGGGAGGGGACTGGAATTTGAGCGATCTAGGGGTTAGCCTATAACGGCCCGATGAGAGCTAGGTATGCCCCGAGGTACGGTCTAGGCGGATCTCTGATCGCTGTGTTTTCCAGCACCTTGGGGTTATTTCCTTTGGGAGCTTTTAACGGCTGATTCTTATGGATATTGTCCTTCTCAAGATTACAGCGCTCTTTTATCTTTTGGCTGCCGGGAGCTTTATTGCCTATCTGGTGCTTCTTAGGGATTCTTTATCTCGTGCCTCTCCTCTCATTCTCCTGGGAGGATTTTTAATTCACACCTTAGCGCTGGGCGTTCACTTCTTTCAGACGGGTTATCCTGCAGTCATCGAATTTCGGGAAACCGTCTCGCTGTATAGCTGGCTCATGGTGGGCGTCTATCTTTTGGTCCAGCTGAAATATCGGCTGACCGTTCTTGGTTGTTTCATCGCCCCTTTGGCCTTTCTTATGTCCCTTGCGGCCTCAGCCTTTGGAACCAGCAGCGGAGAGCTTTCACCTGCGCTCAAGACCTATTGGCTTCCCTTCCACGTTACCTTTGCCTTGTTGGGCAATGCCGTTTTTGCATTGGCTTTCGGGGTAAGTCTGATGTACTTGCTTCAGGAATCTCAACTCAAGAAGAAGAAAACGACTGTGCTTAACAAACGCTTTCCCTCTCTGGAGAAGTTGGATCGCTTGAACTATGTCTTTTTGGCGTGGGGATTTCCCCTGATGACCTTGGGAATCATTACGGGGAGCTTGTGGGCCGGCGTCCACTGGGGACGTTACTGGTCCTGGGAACCGCGGGAGATCTCCTCGGCGGTGACATGGCTGCTTTATGGGGCTTTACTGCACGGCCGAATCACGGCCGGCCTGCGCGGGAAAAAGGCGGCCCTCTGGACTCTCGTTGGTTTTGCCGTTGTCCTGGGATACTTTCTGTGGGGAAACTACCTCTTTCCAGGCCGGCACGGTGGCAGTTTTGACTGAGTTATGCCTGGAGAAAAGATCATCATCGTCGGTCTTAATCACAATACGGCACCGGTGCATGTGCGAGAGGCCCTTGCCTTCGATAGACCGCTTCTCGAGCCCTCCCTTCAGCGTCTCCACTCTCTTCCGTCGATTAAGGAAGGTGTGATCCTCTCCACCTGTAACCGAGTGGAGGTAGTTGTCGCGGCGCGAGACGACCCCAGGGCATTTCAAGAGATTAAAGACTTTCTCAGAGAGCGGGACTCCGGCAGGATGCATGACGGATTGGACCAGCTTCTCTATGCCTACTCCGGTGACGCGGCCATACGTCATCTCTTTCGTGTCGCGTCCAGCCTCGACTCTATGGTGGTAGGTGAGCCACAGATCCTAGGCCAGATCAAGGATTACTATGTTGCGGCCCACAAGGCGGGCACGGTAGGGACTATCTTGCACCGGCTCTTCCATCGCTCTTTCTCGGTAGCCAAAAAGGTGCGCTCCGATACCGCTATCGGGGGAGGGGCGGTCTCCGTAAGCTCGGTGGCTGTTGAGCTTGCAAAACGCATCTTCGACACTCTTGAGGACAAAACCGTTATGCTTATTGGTGCAGGGAAGATGGGGGATTTAGCGGTTCTGCATCTCAAGCGCAATGGTGTGGGGAGTCTCATGGTTACCAATCGTACCTTTGAGCGGGCCGTAGAGTTGGCGGCACAATATCAGGGGAGCCCCATTCGATTTGAAGATTTTCCTCGGTATCTTAAAATTGCCGACGTTGTGGTTGCCTCCGCCGGTTCTCCTCAGTTCCTCTTGCGGGCGGAGACCGTAACCGAGGTCTTACGTGAGAGAAAACACCGAGCGATGTTTTTTATCGATCTTGGTGTCCCGCGCAATCTCGATCCAAAAATCAATGAGATCGACAACGTCTACCTTTATAACATCGATGACCTGAAGGAAGTGGCCGAAGAAAATCTCCAGGAAAGATCAACCGAAGCCATTAAGGCGGAGCAGATCGTGGACGAGGAGGTCCAAGAGTTTTTGCGCTGGTTGGAATCCTTGGAGCAGGTACCGACCATTGTAGCCTTGCGGCAGAGGTTGGAGGAGATTCGACAAAAGGAGCTGGAAAAATCTCTGAGTACGAGCCTCAAAGGACTTTCTGAAAAGGAAAGAGAGGCGCTGAAGGATATGACCTCTGCCATGATCAACAAGATCCTCCATGCCCCCATCTCTCATCTAAAGAGAAACGCTGAGGACGAGGAGGATGCCGTCTACGTTGCAGCGCTCAAACAGCTTTTTGAATTGGAGGACGAGAAGTGAGAAACAGCCTTCGTGGTCGCCCTGGCTTCAGTGCCTCCTCATGGGGAAGTCTTAGCTCCGACCTTGCGGGGTGGATCACGGAGGAAACATGCTGTTCGCTGCGCGCAGCACCGAAACTCGCTTCGCTCGGACATCGAACCTGCTTTCCCTGCGCTGCACGGAGACTTCCAACGATTCAGAGTCCGTCTTTGCTCGGGAAGCCTGTTCAGACTTGGTTGTTGGTTAACGGTACCGATAAATGAGAGTAATTCGGATCGGAACCCGGGGGAGCGCTTTGGCTTTGGCTCAGGCCCGGTGGGTAAGGCGGAGATTGGAAAACCATCATGCCGGTGTCAAGGTCCAGGCCGTTATTATTAAGACCAGCGGGGACCGCGCCCTCAATACGCCGATTACCGATGTGGGGGGCAAGGGGATCTTCGTCAAAGAGATAGAAGAAGCCCTCTTCCGACGGGAGATTGATTTGGCAGTCCATTCGATGAAAGATCTTCCGACGGAGCTTCCGGCAGGGCTCACGGTAGCGGCCATTCCCGAGCGAGAGGATCCGAGCGATGTCCTGGTGAGTATGAAGCGTGTGTCTTTGAAAGACCTGCCTTCAGGTACAAGGATCGGGACCGGGAGTCTGCGCCGGCGGGCCCAGATTTTACATTATCGATGTGATCTTCAGGTTCTTCCCGTGCGTGGGAACATCGACACCCGACTCAAAAAGTTGGAGCGTGGCGACATGGACACGCTGGTTATGGCCATCGCGGGTCTTAGAAGAATCGGTCGGGTGGATCACATTAGTGAGATTCTGCCTCCGGAAATTTGTTTGAGCGCCGTAGCCCAGGGAGCCCTGGGGTTGGAAAGTCGAGAGGGAGATCCGGTCATAGATGAGGTTGCGTTTCTCCACCATCCCGCGACAGCCGTGGAAATTTCTGCAGAGCGGGAGTTTCTGCGACGCCTAGAAGGTGGATGCCAGATCCCGGTTGGGGCACGCGCATGTGCGGAGGTGGGTGGGGTCCGACTCCGGGGAGTGATTGCGGATCTTGACGGAGACAAACTGTTTCGAGGAGAAATTTCCGGATCGAGGGATGAGGCCAAAAAACTGGGACAGGAACTGGCGGAGAGGCTCTTAAATAAGGGTGCCGATACCGTGCTGGAGTCGCTGCGTGGGACTTTTGGAGAGCGAAAAATAGATCATGGCTCCGGCCAATAAAAAAAATGCGGAACCACCCGTCGGTAAGGTCTATCTTGTAGGGGCAGGTCCGGGTGCGAGCGATCTGCTCACCCTGAAGGGGAAGAGATGCCTGGAGAAAGCCCAAGTGGTTATCTACGACCACCTGGCAGATCGCTCCCTTTTACGCTATACACCCGAAACCACGGAGAGGATCTATGCAGGGAAAGAAGGAGGGAGAAAGGCCCTTTCCCAGGAGGAAATTCAATCTTTGATGGTGCACAACGCAAAAGATGGGAAGGTGGTGGTGCGCCTGAAAGGGGGAGATCCTTTTATCTTTGGTCGGGGTGGAGAGGAAGGGGAGTGTTTAAAAGATCAGGGTATTCCCTTTGAAGTAGTCCCGGGTGTCACCTCTGCCGTAGCGGTTCCCGCCTATGCGGGGATTCCGTTGACGCATAGGGATTACGCGTCGAGTGTGGCCTTCATCGCCGGTCATGAGTCTTGGGAAATCGACTCGCCGATCTCGTGGGAGCACCTTACCCGTGGGGTCCATACGATCGTCTTCCTGATGGGACTGAGAAGTCTCAAGGACAACATGCAAAGGTTGCTGGTGAGTGGCTGCGATCCGCAAACCCCGGTAGCGCTGATCCGGTGGGGGACCAAGGGATCACAGGAGAGCCTGGTCGGTACCGTACAGGGTATTGCCGAGCTCGCGGAGAAAAGAGGCTTTAAACCGCCTGCCATCACAGTGGTAGGTGAGGTAGTGAACTTGCGTAGCCGGCTGAACTGGTTTGAAACCAGGCCGCTTTTTGGTCGCCGCATTGTAGTTACGCGTCCTCAAGCCGGTTCTTTTACCCGTGAGATAGAGGATCTGGGGGGTGAGGTGGTTGAGTTCCCCACCATACAAATTCTCCCACCGAAAAGCTATGATCCTTTAGATGGAGCCATCCAGAGGATCCATACCTATCACTGGATCATTTTTACCAGTGTGAATGGGGTGAAACATTTTTTAGCCCGTTTCCGACACCTTGAGGGGGATATCCGGCAACTGAAGGGGATCAAAATCGGTGCCATCGGTCCGGAGACGGCTAAGGGTCTTGAGTCCGTTTTTCTCCGTGCGGATCTAGTGCCGAAAGAATACCGGGCCGAGGGTCTTTTACGAGCGCTAAAACGCGAAGAGATGCGTGGCAAGCGGGTCCTCTTACCAAGGGCGTTGGAGGCACGAGACATTCTACCCAGGACCTTACGTGACTGGGGTGCAGAAGTGGAGGTAATCGAGGCCTACAGGACGGTGGCCACAAATAGTGACGTTTCCTGGCTTCGGGGGCAGATACTGGGAAATAGAATTGATATGGTTACTTTTACGAGCTCAAGTACCGTTGCCCAGTTTGCCAGACTCTTCCGGGCGGAAAACATGACAGAGCTCATGACCCATACCGCGGTTGCCTGCATCGGCCCGATAACGCAAAAGACGGCTGAGGAGAAGGGAATAGCCGTACAGGTTATTCCGCGAGAATACACGGTGGCGGGAATGGTCCGAGCGATTACGGAGTATTTTGGGGGACAATCAAACGTTCAAAATGCAGGAGCCGGAATCTAGCAGTAAGGATACTGCATCCGTACCAATGACTCCTGACTACTATTTTGAGAGGGTGCTATGGAGTTTCCTATCTACCGACCAAGAAGGTTAAGGAGGAATGAGAGGTTACGCAATCTCGTGAGGGAAACCTCGCTCAGTCCTAACGATCTCATTCTTCCTCTATTTGTGGGGCCTGGAAAAGGCAGTGCTCATCCGGTCTCCTCCATGCCCGGGGTCGCCCAACTCTCGGTGGATCGTTTGGTCAAGGAGTGCCAGGATGCGAACCATCTGGGGATTCCCGGGGTGATTCTCTTCGGCATACCCGAGCACAAGGATCCCCTAGGCTCGGAGGCTTATCAGGATACAGGCATAGTCCAGCAAGCGATTCGAGCCATCAAAGAAAAGGTTCCGGAACTTTTGGTTATGACTGATGTCTGTCTGTGCGAGTATACCGACCACGGTCACTGTGGCGTGGTCAAAGACAACGATGTGGATAATGACAGCACCCTTGAGCTTCTGGCTAAAGAGGCGCTTTCCCATGCCAAGGCTGGTGCCGATATCGTGGCCCCCTCCGACATGATGGACGGGCGAGTAGGGGCGATTCGTAAGATTTTAGATCAAAATGGCTTGCAGCAAGTCGCCATTATGGCCTACGCTGCGAAGTATAGCTCGGGTTTCTACGGTCCCTTCCGTGAGGCAGCGGAGTCGACCCCCCAATTTGGAGACCGCCGTTCGTATCAGATGGATCCAGGGAACACGGACGAGGCCTTAAGAGAAGTTGCGCTGGATATCCGGGAAGGTGCGGATATCGTAATGGTCAAGCCCGCCATGGTCTATCTCGATATCGTATATCGCGTCAAGCAGAGATTCGGCTATCCCGTGGCTGCCTACAACGTCAGTGGTGAATATTCCATGATCAAGGCCGCAGGCGCCAACGGTTGGATTGATGAACGCAAAGTCGTGATGGAGGTTCTCCTCTCCATCAAGCGGGCCGGCGCGGACATGATCCTGACCTATTTTGCCAAGGATGTAGCCCGTGACTTGCAGGGGGGATCCCGCTAATTACGGGCCATTGCAAAAGTATCCAAATTTGTGACATGGAGTTTAAATACGTCCTGGTAAGCTGCGGGTACCCGACCTACCTCCGGTAAGATTCCTGGCAAGTGATTAGATCTCTGATCAAAAACATTGACGTACGTTCAACCGGAAATGTTTTTAATCTTTGTTTTTAGGATCTTTTCACATTCCTCGCTCCGTCCGTCGGTTTGCAACTGAGCTTCCGAAAGGCGGAACAGTAAAACCCGGCTGTCTCTGGCCAAACGTATGACATAAGTGCTGGAGTCGGGGTCGTAATAGACTGAGGTTTTTATCCTGTCGTCCAGGGAGCCCACGATCCGGTCGGCCCATTGCTCGAGTTCCCCAACCGCCTCTTCACCCTGTTTTTTAGTTACCACTTTTTTGGTTTCCTTATGGCGTAGTTTTCACGTGAAAGGACGTTCAAGGAATCTTAAAGGAAGTGACATTCCCGATAAGAGCATCCTTCGGGTTGCATCCTTTACGATTAAGAGGTAACGAAGTTCATAACTCAATACACGTTATCATAGCTTTAAGGATAATTGACAGCCCATGGTTGTCCAAATATAATCGCGATGGTTGTGTTGAGGGCAGAGCGGTAGAGTACAGGTTAAAGAGGTGACTCAAGAAAGGAGAATCGAATGAACCTATCCAGGAATGCTGATGTAAAAGAGCTGAACATAAAGTCCGTAGAGGGGAAAACGCTTCACGGTGAAGTCGTGATGAAGCCCCTTATCGCGGGTGATCAAATGACCCTGCTTGAGATTCAATATCCGCCGGGAGCCGGTGCACCCCTTCATGTGCATCAGCACGAGACGTTGGCCTATGTGATCAAAGGTAAAGTCAAGATGACCGTGGGCAAGGCGGAATACGTACTTGGACCGGGTGATGTCTGCAGACATCCCCAGGGTATTCCCCACGGTGTGGAAGGTGTGGAACAAGCGCTGGTTTTAGAGATCAAATCCCCGGCGCAGCCTATAGCGCATTTCTTGGGAACTTCACAACGGTAGACACCTTTTGGAAAACCGAAGTAAGGAGCCTAAAAACCATGCCACTCACATCAAATTACCTGCTCCTGGCGAGTATGGACGTTGATCCGGAGCACGAGGCTGCGTTTAATGAGATCTACGATAAAGAACACGTCCCGAATCTAAGCAAAGTTCCGGGGATTATCTCTATCGCCCGGCTGCAGCGGCAGGAACTGACAATGAGCATCGGGGGCGAGAAGCGCAATATCCGGATCGAAAGCGCTCCCAAGTATACGGCCGTTTATGAACTGGAGAGTCCTGAGGTCCTGGTGAGCGAAGCCTGGGACAAGGCTGTGGAACTGGGTAGATGGCCGGCCCAAATAAGGCCCTATACCAAAAATCGACAGCACCTTCTTATGAAGTTAATGCTGCCAAAGAAATAGCCGGCCGGTACGGCCGTATTATAAGACGATGGATAGCCCATTCGCGCCTTGCGTTACGGAAGCAATGGCGTGCGTTTCAGCACCAGCTGTTCTGGTATCGGCAAACCACTGCTACCGGCATGCGAGCCGGGTGTACGCAGAGCGTTGATAAAAGCCCATCCGCCTCCGTCCCGGTTGAAGGAACCTTTGCTGCGGCTCTACCGTAAAAAATCTGGTAGTCCAGTTAGGCGCAGGGGACCCGCTCCTCAGTGGGAGCCGATAGACCTGTACTTCTCTGCCCCTAAGTACTTAACCTATTTAGGCCCATTTTCCTCAAGTCGCTTCAGTGTCGGACGTCCCCCTTTCTTCGGAGCAGGCCCCCTGCGCCGTGCACCCATGCATCCGGTTCCGAGGGAGGAAACCTGGAGCACAGGGACGTGGAGGTGGAGGCAGGCCCAGGCCGTTGGAGAGCTCACCTGAAAGGGACGGGGGAGGGTGGCGCCCCATTGTGAGCCTATCTGGAACCCCCCCCTGCTGACCTCGCCAGCACTCTTTTTTGTCCAGACCTCGTTTCAGGTTCGATGGTTATGGAATAGTAATAGCTTTACGGCATTGACGCACTTCTGCGGATTGTCGTAACCTTTTGGGAGTCGCTGGTGGAACTTTTATCTTTTTCGGGTGTCTACAATAGTCAGAGGATAAGACTGCATAGATGGCGTCAATTTACGATCCTGATTGGGAGCTAGTCGAGAAGAGCCGGCGGGGAGACCCCTTGGCGTTCGACGGGTTGGTTATAAAATACCGTAACCGTATCATGGGGATTGCCACTCGTATAGTAGGGAATCGGGTTGAGGCAGAGGATCTGGCTCAAGACGTCTTTGTGAAAGTCTATCACAGCCTGAAAGGCTTTCAGGGTAAGGCTCGTTTTTCTACATGGCTTTACCGGATTACGGCTAATAGCTGTCTAAACCACAGAAGGAGACGAAAACGGGAAAATCAGATTTCCGTGTCCGTCGAGAATCCAGGACCCACGATCCCCAGTGAAGCACGCAATCCGCACACCCTCCTGGAAGAGAAAGAGCTAAAGGTTCTTTTAGAAAAGGCCATCCAGGCACTGCCCCAGGAGCAAAGGATGGTCCTTATTTTACGAGATATCGAAGGCCTTTCCTACGAAGAGATCGCAGTGTCCCTGGGAGTGGAGCTGGGGACCGTTAGGTCACGACTCCACCGGGCACGCTTGGTGGTTCAAGGGCGTATCAAACCGTTTCTACCCCAGGGAGCCGCATAGTTGTCGGTAAGGAGTGCGTAGCCATGAATTGTCAAGAGATAAAAGAACTGTCCTCGGACTATCTGGACCAGCAATTGACCCCTCCCGAAGTTTCCTTGTTTGAAACGCACCTTAACGCGTGTTCGGCCTGCCGGCAGGAACTGGAAACTTTACGCACCACCGTCTCGCTAATCGCTACGTTGGACGAGGTAGAAACCTCCCCCGCCTTTCTCGATAGGCTTCATGGTCGGATTGAACGGCGAAAGGTGGGAAGGCGTATTTGGGCCTGGCTATTTGAGCCCTTAAAATTTAAAGTACCACTTGAGGTTACAGCCTTACTTCTCTTGAGTATTCTGGGCTTGCAACTCTACTCGAGATCCCCGCAAATCGCTGTGAAGCATCCCGAACTAGCTGTTCGTGATGCCCTGGAAGAGGCTCAGGTGAGATCTGAAAAGCAACCCGTTGAAAGAGTTGCCAAAAGCCGTGAGCGCTATCGCATGGATAAAGCCGGGCCTCAAGCGAAACGAGAGGTATTGAAGTCCAAGAGCCAGGGTCAATCAGCGGGTACCCTTGAAAAGGATGGTGGGGACCGGAAAGTTGCCTCGGTTCCTCAACTGACAATCAAAGAGCTTGTAGTGGACGATGTCACCCTTTATGAAGGTAGGGTTAAAACCCTTCTGAGGGAGAGAGGCGGAAAGGTATTGGTTCAGGGGGCTGTCTCGCCGGCCGGCTTTTTGATGACGGTTCAAGTGCCTCGCTCCCGGGAATCCGATTTCCTTACCGCATTGAGAGCAGAGGAAAGCACCGAGACTGGAAAAGCTGATTTGGGACGCAAGGGCATTACCGAGTTTAAAAAACAAGCCGGGCGAAAGGCTGCTGTTAGCTCTCGAAAGCCAACGCAGGCGCCGGGTCCGGTGTCATCTCTCCGATCGAAGGAGCCTCTGGTTACCCTCAAGATCCGTATCCTTCCGAGAAAATAGTCGGAACTTTTTTCCTCCTGTGTTGTCTAATCGATAAGTTCATTCTATTTCAGCAGGAGGAAACTATGAAAACATTAACTCTCTTGGGGACATTTGCCGTGCTTGGGACGATTCTATTACTCAACACGGAGGGCACCCTGCGGGCCCTGCCCAATAAAGAGCAGGTCATGACCAGCAGCACGCGGGAGCAGCAGAAGGCGGTGTCTCTAACGGTTTACAATGGGAATCTGGGCTTGGTGAAAGACAATCGTGAGATACGGCTGGGAGCAGGGGCGCACGAGATCCGCTTCATGGATGTCGCCTCTCAGATCAATCCCACTACGGTTCATCTCAAGTCCCTCACCGATCCCCAAGGCTTGAAGGTCCTTGAGCAAAACTATGAGTATGATCTGCTCAACCCGCAGAAGCTTTTGGAAAAATATATCGGGAGGCAGGTGAAAATCTTCGAAAAAAATTATTACACCGGAGAAGAGAAGCTACTGGATGCGACGCTCCTTAGCACTAACGGCGGTCCGATTTACCAGATCGACGGAGCGATACACCTGGGACATCGCGGACGGGTTATTCTGCCTGAGATCCCGGATAACCTCATCGCCAAGCCCACCCTCGTTTGGCTTTTACAAAACCGGACTTTCGGTTCTCAAACCATCGAGGCCTCCTATCTTACGGGGGGTATCTCATGGAAGGCTGATTATGTTTTTGTCTTGAACCCGCAGGACACGAGGGGGGATCTTTCGGGCTGGGTCACCATCAATAATAAGAGTGGCGCTACTTATAAGAACGCGACGCTCAAGCTGGTTGCCGGTGATATCCATCGTGCCCAGACCGGTCGGAAAGTCTATGGGGCACTGGATCATGCGGCCAAGGCGGCACGTTCTAGAGAAAGCCTGAGCGAATTTACCGAAGAGGGCTTTTTTGAGTACCATCTTTACAGCCTCCAAGGAAAAAGTACCATCAAGGATAAGCAGACGAAGCAGCTTAGCCTTCTCAGTACCTCTGATGTCCCGGTAAAAAAACGATTCGTCTATTACGGCGCCCAGCGTTATTACCGGAATCGGTTTGGTACGCCAGTATCCAATCAGAAGGTCGGGGTCTATCTGGAGGTCGCGAATAAAAAAGAAAATCAATTGGGCTTACCTCTCCCCAAGGGTGTGGTGCGAGTCTACAAGGCCGACGGAGCGGGCAGTCTACAGTTTATCGGCGAGGACCGGATCGACCACACCCCGAAGGATGAGAAGGTCAAGATCAAAATGGGCGAGGCGTTCGATGTGGTCGGTGAAAGGACACAGAAGGATTGGCGCAAGATCGCAAGCCACCTCTATGAAGTGGAATGGGAGATCAAGTTGAGAAACCACAAGAAGGAAAATGCCCAGGTAACAATTATCGAACCGGTACCCGGTGATTGGGAAATGCTTTATTCATCCCACTCCTACAAAAAAACGGAGGCCCACACCTTGCAATACCTTGTCCAGATACCGAGGGATAGAGAGGTGAAGGTTCGATATCGTGTGAGGATAAGGTTTTAGCCTGCCTATGAAGGATCAAGGGGGGCTCTACCGTTAAAAAGTATGGTTCCTCAGGAGAAAGCCTTCCGGCCTGAGTCAATAGGCTACGGCCTCGACGGCCACCCTTCCGTCCCCTTCAGGTGAGCTCTCCAACGGCCTGGGCCTGCCTCCAACCTGCACGTCCCTGTGCCTTGT
>JBHHYU010000020.1:0-36125 GCA_046757725.1 Binatia bacterium | reverse complement strand
TTAGTTGACACCGCTGGTTCCCGGAGTGTTGATCCCCACTTTTTACATTAACCGTGAGAACTTTCATCGTCACACTCTTCTTCATTTCCCTTTCTGCCTTTCTATTCATTGGTTTTCTATTTTTCATGGTGTCCTATCCCCCCATACAGAAAGCTAGGACGGTAGAAATTAAGGTGACGCCGGGGGAGTCCTTTTCTTCCGTCATGCACAAGCTCAAGGATAAAAACGTCATTTCAAATGAGAAACTCTTTTCCCTATGGGCTCGACTGTGGGCAGTAGACAAAAAGGTTCACTGGGGAGTTTACCGCTTTAAATTACCGTTGCCACCTCGGCAGGTGCTGCATCGGATGGTACTTGGGAAGATTCTTTTACACCGGATAACGATTCCGGAGGGTCTGACAGTGAAAGAAATCGGACGTCTCCTCGAAAATGGAAAAATGACCAGCAAGGGGCGATTTTTTGCAGAAGCAACAAACGCGGATCTCCTTTCCTTTTTGGATCTCCAAGGTAAGGGCGTAGAGGGCTATCTCTTCCCGGACACTTACTACTTTGCGCCGTTCAGCAAAGCGGAGGATATGATCAGTGCTATGGTTGAGCAATTTCGGAAGAGGTTTAGCCCAACGATGGCAAGGCGAGCCAAGGAATTAGGACTCAGTGTCCATGAGGTAGTCACTCTGGCCTCATTGATTGAAAAGGAATCCGGCATGGATTTGGAACGCCCTCTGGTGTCAGCAGTCTTTCATAATCGGTTAAAGTCCAAGATGCCTCTTCAGAGTGATCCAACCGTGATTTACGGCCTCAAACACTTTTCTGGAACCCTGACACGTAAAGATCTTCAAAGCCCTAGCCCATACAATACCTACCATGTTCAGGGACTTCCGCCAGGACCCATTTGCAATCCGGGTCTTTCTTCGCTTATGGCTGCGCTATATCCTGCTTTGGTGCCTTATCTATACTTTGTCTCCAAAAATGATGGGTCTCATGCCTTCTCGGTTAGTCTTGACGATCATAATCGGGCGGTGAGGATCTACCAGAGGCGGCGGCGCAGCCGTGGGCGATAAAGGCTGCCGCGGTGGGCGTTGTATTTCTGGTGAAGGCCAAACATGCTATATTACAAACGCCGCAGGAGTTTTTCATTGGAAAGAAAACCTCACGTACCCGAAAAACTGGTGGATTATCTGCTCAGCCGTCTCAAGAGGCACATCTTGTGGGATTTTCTGTTATTTTTTTCTCCGCCCTTTTTTGCTGTAGCCTATCTCGCGGTAATGTATGATCCCTTCGTTTCGATGATTCAGGAAATTCTGATTTTTGCAGGCATTGCGATTCTGGGGGTTGCTTTACTCGGTTTGATTTTGCGCCATCGCCTGACGAGGACATCAACCGCGGCTGCGGCCCGGCTGATTGATAAAAGGGTAGAGGGGAAAGATCGTTTCATTACCCTCAGCACGATCGAACCATCGATGCACCCCCCCCTCTTCATTACCCGTTTGCGATATGAGGCGGCCGGGCTCCTCCACCGCATGGATCTGCAGAAGGATTTTCCCTACCGGGTGAAGCGTTCCTTTTTTGTTTCATTGATCGGTTCTCTCGTGGTCATATTATTGTTTTATGTGGTCTCCCCGCTGAGTTTTCTTTTGACGCCTCGTGGGCAGGTGGTGACGGAAATTGTACACAGGCTTGCTCGAATCCCTTCTATTACGAAATTGGCTCGTAACCTTGAGGTCCTAACCGGCCAGATCAAAAAAGATATTGTCAGCAGTCTAGAGAAGAACCCAACGGTGCAGAAATTGATGGAGCGGTTAGAGAGTCAGACCGCGGGTGATCGTCGGCAGGAGGGAGCAGGTAATAATAACCGAGATCAGACGGTGAAAACCCGCCAAGGGTCGAAACCGGGACAAGAAGAGGGTCAAGAGCGGGGGAGTGGGGGGCTCAAGACGAATCTGCCGGACGAGAGACAAGGAAAGGGGAAAAGTTCGGGTAAGGGAGATGGGGAAAAGGGGAAGGGTGAATTAAGTGCATTGGAGAGTAAGGCGGTGCAGGGAGGGGACTCTGCCCGAGGAGAAAAGCAGAAAAAGGATAGGGCGGGAGGTGGAAAGGCAGAGGGTGCGGGCGACCGGCTCAAAGGAGGAAGGAAGAGGCAAAGGGAACAAGAGGGTTTAGCAAAGGGGGAGACAGCGGGAAAGAGAGGGAGGCCTAAAGGGGAACAAATTCCCCGCGGTGCAGTGCCGGATCGTTTCCGACAGCCTGGGGAGAATGGGAAAAAAGGGATTAAAGGTGCAAGGTTTGTTACCGTCCAGTTGCCCGAAGAACAGACGGAGGGGTCAGGCGGCAAAGAGGGTTCAGGTAGGGGGGAAAGGCTTCAGCCGAAGATTCCCGTGAGCAATGTTCCCTTGAGGCGTCCCGGCTCGCCCGGTGCTTCGCCTGAAAAGCAACCCTTGCCCTTGGAATATCGCGGATTAATTCGTTAGGAAAACATGTCGGGAGAACATTAACCACGTTGATCAGGCCGGTCAAAAAAACTATCGAGCCCAAGGTCAGCGAGATGTACTTTTTTTAACAGGCGGTCGAGGAAGGATAATGGAACCAGAGAGATATTGTGAGATTTTTTCCTTACTGGAGGCGGAGGTCAAGAAGGTCATTGTCGGTCATGAAAGCATCATTCGTAAGATCCTTGTCGCTTTCTTTGCCGGAGGCCACGTACTCCTTGAGGGTGTGCCCGGTTTGGGCAAGACCCTACTCGTCAAATCCTTGAGTAATGCCATCGGGCTCTCTTTCAAACGAGTCCAATTTACACCGGATCTCATGCCCTCGGACATTATTGGGACGCAGGTGCTCACCGAGGATAACGGGCAAAGAGAGTTCCAGTTTAAGAAAGGACCTATTTTTGCCCAGGTTGTCTTGGCGGATGAGATCAATCGGGCTACTCCTAAAACCCAGTCGGCTGTCTTGGAGGCAATGGAGGAGCAGCAAGTGACGGTTTTTGGTGAGACGTTCCCTCTGGATTCCCCCTTTATGGTTCTTGCCACCCAGAACCCCGTTGAGCTGGAAGGGACCTATCCACTTCCCGAAGCCCAGCTGGACCGTTTCTTCTTCAAACTTCTGGTCTCAACTCCATCCCCCGAGGAGTTGAGGGAAATACTACATCGGACCACGGGTACGGAGACACAGACCGTGGCGCATGTTTTAACAGAGAACAGTGGAAATGCCATCGCAGAAATGAAACTCCTGATCCGCCAGGTGCTCATGGCTCCACCCCTTGAAGACTATGTCGTGCGCTTGGTCCACGCCACTCAACCGACAGGTCAAAAGGAGGACAGTGCTGTCTCCGAGGTCAGGGAATATCTCCGGTTTGGTTCGAGCCCGCGTGGGGCGCAGGCACTCATCCTGGGCGCAAAGGGTCATGCGTTAGCTCAAGGCAGGGTTCATGTGAGTTATGAGGATATCGAAGCGGTGATCTATCCTGCTCTTCGACATCGTTTGATTCTCAATTTTCAGGCGGATGCGGACAATGTTGGTTCGGATCAGATTCTGGCAGGGGTGCTGAAAAAAATCCCACGAGACTGATCGTCATGCTTCCTGCACCGTTTACTACTGAATTTTTAAGTCGTCTGGAGTGTCTCCGGTTACGTACGCACAAAGAATTTCTCGGCAGCCGCTCGGGCAGTTATTCCTCTCCGCGCCGGGGAACCAGCCTGGAGTTCGCCGGCTATCGAAGGTACTCTCCGGGAGATGATTTGCGGTATCTGGATTGGGGAATCTATGCTCGTAGCGATCGGCTCTACGTTAAGCTCTTCCGCGAAGAGGTGGATCTCTTTGTTTACCTGTTTATTGACTGCAGTGGCTCGATGGCCTTTCCCTCCACACAGGAGAAGTTTTTGCCCGCTACCCATGTCGCGGCTGCCCTCGCCTATGTAGTTCTGGCCAACCACGACCATGTAAAACTGCATCTTTTGCAGGAGCCCTCCGTCCCTTCAGCTTCCCCTTTCTATCGAGGACGCCACAGAATCCTGGATTGTGTGGATTTTGTTTCCTCCGGCTCGCCCAGGGGTCCGCTCGCGTTGGCTTCAGCTCTGGGGGAACACTTGAAAAGAATACGCCGCCCGGGAAAGGCAATCCTCCTATCTGACTTTCTCACGCCGGCCTCTTCTTACCAGCAAGGCCTGAATTTGCTGCGTGCCTTCAACTTTGACATTTCCGTGATTCAGGTGCTGAGCCCGCAGGAGATTAACCCTCCGTTTCCCTTTGGGGGTTTAGCAGTGGTGGACAGCGAGAGCGAAGAGGAGGTGAGGTTCCGTTGGACAGAAACGCTGAAGACACAATATCAGAAGGCCCTGGAGCGACATAATCGAGAACTCCGTAGTGTTTGTCATCAGGGTGGAATTCATTATTCCCTTTTCGTTACGGATGAAGAACTGAGTGGATTTGTGCTCCGAACGCTTCCAGCGATCGGTCTTTTCAAATAGTTTCTATGGAGTTTCTCAATCCTGCAGCGCTCTCTGCTTTGTTTCTACTACCGCTCCTCCTGATTCCCTACCTGATCAAAGGAAAACCCCGCCGCCTCATCTTTTCCAGCCTGCTTCTCCTTAAGGAGTTTGCGCCTGTCTCTATAGGCCGGCGATGGGGAACACTGCGCCTTCCTCCCATCTTCTTTCTTCAACTCCTGCTCCTCTTGCTGTTACTATTGGCGTTGGGAGAGCCGGTCTTCTCCATTTGGCCATTAAATATTGCCCTGATCCTGGATAACTCTGCAAGCATGCAGACCTTGGAGGGGAGAAAGAGCCGATTCAAAATGGCTCAGGATAAGGCACAGAAGGTGCTCCGCGGTGTCCCCGCCAGGGCTCGGGTGGCTCTTTTTGTTACAACTCCGGGGCTTGAACAGGTGGGCGAAAAGGATCTTGCGCCTAGCGAGGCACGAGCTTTCATTGCCGGGCTGCACCCTTATGATCTGGGAGATCCCGCGGGGAACTACGGGGATAAACTTTTCCAGTTGGCAAAGGACAAAACATACGATCAGATCTATTTTCTGACCGACCATCCGGTTCGAAACCCGGGTGGATTCATTAGAGTTGTTTCAGTAGGAAGCCCCAAAAAAAACATTGCCATCACCGCGTTCCACCTGACACATTCCTCCTTCGTTTCTTCTCCATTGCAGGCCAGGGTGCAACTCACGAATTTTTCCCCGGAAAAAGAGGAGGTTACACTTGCTTTGAAAGGGGCCGGCAAAGTTGTATCCAGCCGGGCGCAGAGGCTAGGCCCCCGAAAAACCGTCGAAGTTACCTTTGACGGGTTGCCTCGCAACCCGTACTACGAAGCCTACCTGCAGCCGGAAGACGCCTTTGCCCTTGATAATCACAGTTTTGCTGTTTCACCGATTTCTAAGGAGATGAAACTTCTCGTCATCTCTCCTCGACCGCGAGCGTTTTCCAGTCTGCGTCAAATTGCTGGATTGAGCCTGGAAGTCATTGCACCTAGAACCTATGAACAGAGGAGAGGAAAAGACCATTCCCTGGAGATATTTCATTATTCTGCCCCGGCCGCCTTACCTCGAAACAATACTCTGTTTATTCTTCCTCCCGGGGCAAATCCCCTGGTGACTCTGGGAAAAGGCTTGCGCCAACCTGTCATCTCGGCCTGGCGGGAACCTCACGCGCTGACACGCTACGTGAATTTTGCCCTTTTTCGCCCTTCTTACGCCCGTCCTTTGAAACCCCTCTCGTTTGGGGAAACCATCATCCAAAGCCCTGAAGGGGCACTGGCGCTGGCGGTAGAGCATGCGGGGTACCGTTACCTGATCTTGGGCTTTGACCCCTTTCCGTATCTGGGACAAAAAAACCTTCCGGTCTCTATTTTTACATTGAATCTCCTAGAGTGGTTTTACCAGGGGTCAGGGGCCTCTGCGATGGCTACTGGTAAAATGCTTCCTCTCCCGGAAAACGCTAACAGGGGGGTCCTGCTGACACCGAGGAAGAAGCGTTTTCCGCTCAAGAGAGAATCCAGAGGCTTTTCACGGACTTTTTATCAAGGGCTCTATCAAGTTATTCAAGGTCAGAAGAAAAAACTCATGGCGGTTAATTTTCAAGATGTAAGGGAATCCGATCTCAAACATCCGGTTTTCATCACGTTGAAAGAAGGCGCGGGGGTCTCGGGAAAACGATCTGTTTTGTATTCGTTTTGGCCTTATCTTCTCTTACTTGCCATTTGTGTTCTCATTCTGGAGTGGTTCTTCAATCCGCCGGCTACCCAACCGGAGCTGAACACCGGTGATGGTAGGGTACGACACGGGCCATGAAAGAATTTCTGTTTCATCTCCATTTTACCGCACCCCTTTTTCTCTTTCTGCTTTTCTTCTTGCCTCTGCTCTGGCTGCGGTTGCGCCAGCGCTCCTTCGCAGTGATTCTGTGGCGGTCTTTAATCTTCTTGCTTTTGATTCTCAGCCTGGCGGATCCGGTTCGGATCGACGAATTCCGGTTCGACAAGGTCCAGAGAAAAGCGGAGCGTATTGTCGCCTTTGATCTTTCTAAGAGTATTCCAGGAACCATGCGCCGATGGATGGAGCGCAGCGCTAGGGAAATTATCAGGATCGGAGCAACGGATCGTACATTTGTATTTGGTGGTAAGGTCAAAGAGGTGACGGACTGGAATCGCTGGGTAGGAGGGGAAACGTCAGTGAAGCCCGTCACGCCCGGGCAGACCAATCTGGAGAATCTCTTCTCCACTCTTCTAAACTTACCAAGGATGCCGCGGAATGTTTTCCTGTTCACGGATGGCTGGGAAACCCGGGGTGGAGTAGACAGGCTACTTCCTTCCCTCGGGCTCTCCGGACTCAAGGTCTTTCCCTTGTTACCTCCTGATGGGCCGAGAGCCGCCAATGTGGTGGTCAGGAAAGTCCTTGCACCGAATCAGGGGACAAAAGGAGAGGGGATTACCATGAACGTTGTGCTGGAGAATCAAAATCCCAGGGAGGTTGATGGAAGGCTCACGCTACGGCGAAACGGCCAGCCGTTTCAGACTGACGTATTAAAATTGAAGCCCGGAAGTCATATCTTCAGATACAAGGCCACCCTTCCTAAGGGACCTCTGGTCTCTTTCAGCGCTGGTTTTGTTTCACGCACTCCCAAGTCAGATGCCTTTCTCCTCGACAATCAGGCCACTTCCTGGGTAGCGGTTCAAGTTAAAGAAAAGGTTATTTTGTTTAACGGTCGCCGCGAGGAAGGGAGATATCTGGATGCCGTTTTGCAGCGCCTGGGGTTTGAGGTCACATCGGTTGTTCCCCAGGTGCCGTTTCCTTCTCTCGCTGGCTACGGCGTTGTCATTTTTAACAATGTCAAGAGGGGAGCATTCTCCCGGGAATATTTAACAAGGATAGAACAACATGTGGCCCAAGGAAACGGCTTCCTCATGTTGGGTGGTGAGGGGAGTTTCGGGCCTGGTGGCTATCGTAAAACGCCGATTGAGCATCTCTTACCTGTAAAAATTAAAGAACCCAGGAAGAAAGAAAAAAATCGGGCTGTGATTCTCGTCATCGACAAATCCGGCAGTATGCGTGAAGCGGATAAGCTTCTCTATGCTAAGGAGGCTGCCAAGGCAGTAGCACGACAACTTAAAAACCGTGATCTCCTTGGGGTAGTGGGATTCGATGTAAGTCCTTTTGTTGTCGTTCCTTTGGCTTCTATGGGCAAGATCCGAATGACGGTCGCTTCTCAAATCAACCGCTTGAAAGCCGGAGGCAAAACCTATCTGTACCCCGCGATTTTAGAAGCGAAGCGCCAGCTTGAGCGACAGAGGGCGGATCAGAAGCATGTGATCATTCTGAGCGATGGGGAGACCGGTGGTAGCGGTGGTGACTATATTGACCTGGCGGCTGTGATGAAGGGCGAGCTTAAGATTATTCTTTCCACTGTGGCTATCGGAGACCGGGCCAATATTCCGCTACTTAAGAGGATTGCCCGATATGGCGGGGGGGTTTTCCACCACACTTACGACCCTACGAGCTTACCGCGCATTGTTTTGCAACAGATCCGAGAAAAACCACAAAGGAAGCTCATGGTAGAAAAAACGTTCAAACCTGTGTTGGTCAGGGGCTCCCGGCTGTTGGCGGGGTTTCCGCAGAGAACTTACCCTTCATTGGAGGGGTTTATAAAAACAGAGATCAAAAGGGGGGCACATCTAGATCTGGCCATTCCTAGGAGAGAGAAGACGTCTCCCCTATTAGCTTCCTGGGACTATGGCAGGGGCAAGGCTGCTGCCTTTACCACGGATCTGCACGGACGCTGGACCCAAAGGTGGATTCAATGGAAACCATTGCAACCGTTCTTGGGCAAGGTCTTTGAATGGTTGCGCCCACCTAAAGCATCTCTGCCAGCTCATGAAATACGAATCAACCTCGCAGGTGATCGTCCTGTGCTGGATCTGTATCTTTACGAGGAAAAAAGCGGAGGGAGTCTTTTTCGGTATAGCCTTCGCGGTCGGGGGGTCAAGCAAGAAGGCATTTTGGAGCGGTTGGCCGCAGGTCATTTTCAAACTAGACTTCCCTTGTCTCGCCCCGGTGACTATCACATCGGACTCACCGAGGAGCGAGTCGGGCAAAAGTTGTCCTATCCGGCCGTGGGATATACTTTACCCTTCGACCCGAGAACTGAGATCCCCCGCGGCGATTTTAATGTTTCTTTGCTGGAGCGACTGGCCCAGTCTACCTCCGGCACGATCAATCCCGAGCCAGAAGCGCAAGCGACAACCCATGAGGTCAGGCGCTCTTCGAAATCCTTTCGATCGTATCTCATTTTGCTGACGGCGTTGCTTTTTCTTTTCGAGATTTTTTTTCGTAGATTATTCCTTCCGACTGCGTTCATTTGATGATGCCGGCGGTTTTTTAATTGACATCCTAAGCAAAAAAAGTTAAAGGCTAGGAAATTTTTGTCTCAGGTTTCCGGGGAAAGTCAAAATTCGCGTGCAAGCTGGATCCAACCGCATAAGAATCTTTTCAATCTTATTGCCGTTTTGTCTTTTCTCGTGTGTTGCGATGCTGATCCTTCTCCCGGGTGCACCGTCAGTAGCAACTGCGGCCGAGGCTGACAGGTTATTAGGAAAAGGTCCGACGCCAAGTGGTGACACCGGTGCTGGCAGCATGCTCCTGTCCACGCGGGTCGTTGACTCCCTCAGACTTCTCGCCGGGTCCGAACGTGTCTTCCACCGAGTTCGTCGCGGTGAAACCATGCTTACACTCTTGAGACATTTCGGACTGTCTAAAAGAGCAAGGCATTTCTGGGTTCACTCCATCCAAAGAAACACCTCCCTGAAAAGACTCCGCGCGGGGAAAAACGTTACCCTTTACTTTAGTAAGAACAACTCCACCCTTAGCCGAAAAAACAGAGATCGCGGTCTCAAGGCGATCGAAATCGAGCTCAATGCGGACTGGGTTTTAGCCTGGAAACGGAACAAACAGGCGGTCGCCTTCCGGAAACGACTGAAACCTTATAAAATCGAAACCAGGATCATGAGTGGTGCTCTGACGGCTTCCTTCCACCGGGATGGAGTTCGGTTAGGCTTGCCTCCTTCTGTGGTTTCCCGATTCGTAGAACTCTTTGCCTGGGATGTCAATTTCAGTACTGATCTGAGAAAAGGGGATTCCTTTAGAATTCTCTACAGGAGGAAATACCGGGAAAGAGAAAGGCGAAAAGGGAGCTCCACTATCTTGGCTGCTGAGCTAGTCAACCGTGGTCACAAACATTTCGCCTTCTACTTTAAAAAAGCGCATGGTCAGGGCAATTATTACGATCTCGATGGAAAATCGCTTGCCCGTGTCTTTCTCCGTTTTCCCGTTGAGTTTGAGCGAATCAGCTCGAACTTTTCCGATCGGCGCTTCAATCCCCTTCTCAAGGTTGTGCGTCCGCATCATGGGGTGGATTTCGCTGCGAGGCCGGGAACCATGGTCCGGGCGGTTGGAAACGGTCAGGTGACTTATGCCGGTTGGCAAAGAGGTGGCTATGGCCGGATGATTGAAATTAAACATAGCTCGACTTACGCTTCCCGCTATGCCCACCTGCAGCGTTTTGCTCGAGGTATACGGAGAGGCGCGAGGGTTAAGAAAGGCCAGATCATTGGGTATGTGGGTTCAACGGGGAGGAGCACGGGACCCCATCTCCACTATGAGTTTTATGAGGACCGCCGGACAGTGGATCCCATGAAGATTGAACTCCCCGCCACGGGTAAGATTGAGCCAAAATTACGGACGGGTTTTGAAAAGGCCAGACAGCATTTTCTGGCAAAGCTGGCTGTTACGCCCCATTCCTAAGCTACGCACATTCTTACGGTTTTTCGTTACAGGTGCGGGCACGGGCTATATCCCTTGGGCCCCAGGTACCGCCGGCACTATCCTCGCGGTTCCCATCTCCCTTGCATTGAACCGCATAGCCGCCAACTCCCTTGCCATCGCCCTCTTGACCCTCACGGCGTTTATCGTAACCGCAGGTTGGTTTTGTCAAAAAGGAGAAGAGATTTTTCACGAAAAGGACTGCCAAAAGATTGTTATCGATGAGATGGCGGGTTTTCTGTTAGCCAACTTTCTCTCGCCTCCCGAGTTCAAGTCGACGGTGGCCGCTTTTCTTCTATTTCGTTTTTTCGATATCATAAAACCATTTCCTGCTAAACGAGCGGAACAGATCCACGGCGGCACAGGTGTGATCTTGGATGACTTGGTTTCCGGCCTTTATGCCTTCATGATTCTTCGCTTCTTGTTCTATTGGGGTCTGGCGTGATGGAAAAGGTGGTGCTGATAAGCACCGGCGATGAGCTTGTTACCGGAGGAGTAGTGGACACGAACTCGTCCTATATCGCAAATCATCTCTATCCTCTGGGCCTTGAGGTGGTGACTGTTCTCAAGGTCGGAGATGCGAGCGCGAAACTTTTCTGGGCGCTTCAACAAGGGGTGGAGCTGGGGGATCTTATAATCGGCACGGGGGGGCTCGGCTGGCCGGGCGACAGTCTTGCAAAAGCGACGGTGGCTAATTTTCTAGGGCGAAAACAGGCAATAAACGAGGTTGCAGCTGAGCGGTTAAAGCGCAGATTTGAAACCCGTGGACGCCATTGGAGCCTCAATGATCGAAAACAGGCCCTCTTTCCTGAGGGAGCGGAGATTATTCCTAACCCTTTGGGGTTCACCCTAGGTTTTAGGGTCTCTTTTGGCCGGCAAAAGGCACTTATCTGGCTCCCTGGTGTGGCTAACGAGATGGGTGCCATGCTGAGGGAAAGTGTGCTGCCATGGGCCGCCCAAAAGAGACAACGGCGGAGAAAAATTTCAGTCTGTACCTTTAAAATTCACGGCTTGACGGAGTTGCAGCTAGCTGACATATTGAGACGGATTCCCCTTACCGAAGGGGCAAACTTTTCCATCCGTGCCCACTATCCGGATCTCTCTCTCCGGTTGACGGTAAGTGGAGCGAGAGGGAGAGAGAAAACATTTCAGCGGATACGCGCACAGAGTAGAGATCTAATCCATCGCTATATCTATAGCGAGGGCGAGGAGTCGCTAGAGGAAACCGTGGGCAGGCTCCTTCTGGAGAAGCAGTGGACGTTGGCCATGGCCGAGTCCTGCACGGGTGGCTTCGTCAGCCATCGAATAACGCGCGTTGCCGGGAGTTCGGTCTACTTTAAGGGTGCAGCCGTGACTTACTCTAATGAATCCAAAATCCACTTCTTGGGAGTCAGGAGAAAGACGTTGGAACAACATGGGGCAGTGAGCCGGGAGACGGCATTGCAGATGGCCCGGGGGATCAGGCGCCAGGCAGGGACCTCGATCGGCCTCAGCGTAACTGGAATCGCCGGACCCACAGGCGGTAGTTTTGAGAAGCCGGTGGGAACCGTCTGGATGGGGTTGGCCTATGGGGAGCAGAGTGACGCCCGACATTTTTGCTTTGAAGGTGATCGGGAGCACGTTATACTCGGCGCCTCCCAGGCTGCTCTCCATTGGTTGAGAATGGTTCTCTCGTGAGACACTGAGCGGCGGACAGTGATTCGGACCTTTGTTGGAATCCGGATTGATCCGGAAATGGCCGGGAGGATCTCCGAGGTTCAGTTCCAACTCGAACGAAGCCTCAAGGGAATCCGCTGGGTCGGGAAAGAAAACCTCCATTTCACCTTCAAGTTTCTCGGAGATGTCCAGGAAGAAAAGGTTGTCCCGATTGTGGGTGCGCTTGAGAGGGTTCTCTCCGCGATCCCGAGCTTCCCGATCTATGGTGGAGGATTAGGGGTCTTTCCTGATATAAAGAGAGCGAGAATCCTATGGGTTGGGCTAGAGGGAGAAACACTCCGGCCTTTGCTGGCGAAGATGGAAACGACCTTTGAACGGATTGGTTTTGCGCGGGACAAAAGATCTTTTAAACCCCATCTGACTATTGGGCGCTGGCGCCATTTTGACCGTAAATCGGAGCTGCTCAAAGGGGAGATCGAAAAGTACCGGGACTGTGATTTTGGAGAAACCCAGGTGAAAGAAGTGGTTTTTTTTCAAAGTGTTTTACAACGGGAGGGTGCCGTCTATATGCCGTTGCGGGTCATCGCCCTGAGTAATCGGCCGCGCTCGACCTTAGCGTTTTAGCCAAGGAGGAACACGACTATGGATGCCAATCGAGAAAAAGCTATCGATCTCGCAGTCAACCAGATTGAGAGACAATTTGGCAAGGGAGCCATTATGAAGTTGGGAGAGGGGGGGGTGATAAAGGACGTCTCTGTCATTTCCACCGGCTCTATCGGTCTCGATATGGCTTTAGGGATTGGAGGTGTGCCCCGGGGACGGGTTGTGGAGATTTACGGCCCGGAGGCTTCCGGGAAAACGACTCTTGCGCTTCATATCCTCGCTGAGGCCCAGAAGCAAGGAGGGGTGGTAGCGTTTATCGATGCCGAACATGCCTTGGACCTTGGCTATGCCAAAAGACTGGGAGTCAAGACCGATGATCTCCTGATCTCTCAACCCGATCATGGCGAGCAGGCTTTGGAAATCGCCGAAACCTTGGTTCGCAGCGGGGCCATTGATGTTCTGGTTATCGATTCGGTGGCTGCCCTTGTGCCTAAGGCAGAGATCGAAGGAGAGATGGGTGACGCCCATATGGGACTTCAGGCGCGCCTCATGTCCCAGGCCCTGCGCAAACTCACGGCCAGTATCTCGCGCTCCCAAAGCGTCGTGATTTTTATCAATCAGATACGAATGAAAATCGGGGTAATGTTTGGGAACCCCGAAACTACAACAGGTGGCAATGCGCTGAAATTTTATTCCTCGCTGCGCATGGATATCCGACGGATCGGCGCCCTAAAAGAAGGCGACACGATCATTGGGGGCAGAACACGAGTGAAGGTGGTTAAAAACAAGCTGGCCCCGCCCTTCAGGGAGGCGGAGTTTGATATCCTCTACGGTAAGGGTATCTCACGAGAAGGGGAGTTGATAGATTTAGGAAGTCAGATGTCAATCCTGGAAAAGAGCGGAGCCTGGTATTCTTTCAATGGGGAAAGAATCGGTCAGGGTAGAGAGAATGCCAAGGGATTTCTGAGGGAGCATCCCGAGACAGTGACGGTTCTTAGCGAGAAGATTCTGGAAAAAACCAACCTGAAGCGAGTCGGATCAGAGGGTACGACGACTCCCGAAAAGAGGGAGAAGAGTAGAGGAAGGTGAGGCCTGGGCCCCGAGAAGAAGCGCTGAAGCGTGCATATAAATTTCTTGGCTACCGTGCCCGGAGTGAAGCCGAGGTTCGACTTAAACTCACTCAGTTGGGCTTTTCACAGGAAACCGTCGAGACCACCTTGGAAAAGCTCCGGTCACTCAATTTTCTAAACGATGAGGCCTTTGCTCGCGGTTGGGTCTTGGAGCGGGTGGAGAATCGAGGGTATGGGCCCCTGCGGGTCGAACAGGAACTCAGGAGGAAAGGAATCGCAAATTCCCTGATCAGCCGGATCATGCAAGAAGCTTTCGGTCAACAGGAAGTTAAGAAAAAAGCAAGAAAACTTTTGGAGAAACGATTCAAAGGTAAAGATCTTGCCAACATGAAAATGCTTCGCCGTGCGGTGTGGTTTTTGCGGCGCCGCGGCTACCGGAATTCCTTGATAGCAGAACTCCTACACCAAGCCACGAGGGGTGAGTGAACAACGATGATCACGGGAAACGAAATCCGTAGCACCTTTCTGGATTATTTTGCCAAGCAGGGCCACACCGTGGTCAAGAGTTCCTCACTGGTTCCGGAAAAAGATCCGACCCTCCTGTTCACTAATGCCGGAATGGTGCAGTTCAAGAATGTCTTTCTGGGTCTGGAGCAACTTCCCTACGTACGGGCTGCCAGCTCACAAAAGTGCCTGCGTATCAGTGGTAAACACAATGACTTGGAGGCGGTGGGGCGCGACACGTATCATCACACCTTCTTTGAAATGTTAGGAAATTGGTCCTTTGGGGATTACTATAAGGAAGAGGCTATCAACTGGGCGTGGGATCTCCTTACCGTAGAGTGGGGACTCCCCAAAGAGAAGTTGTGGGTAACCGTATTTCGTGAAGACCACGATGCGGGGGAACTCTGGCGTAAGGTAAGCAACTTGCCCGGAGAACGCATCCTGCGGTTTGGGGAAAAGGACAATTTTTGGGAGATGGGGGAAGTCGGCCCCTGCGGCCCTTGCAGTGAAATCCACATTGACCGTGGGGCAGAGGCTTGTGATCGGAAAGAAAAAAAGGGGCATCGATGTCAGGTAAACGGTGATTGTGCCCGTTTTATCGAGTTGTGGAACCTGGTTTTCATCCAGTACAACCGGGCGAAAGACAAGAAGCTACAGGAGTTACACGCAAAGCATGTGGACACGGGGCTGGGGCTCGAGCGAATCACCGCGGTCCTTCAAGGTGTGTTTTCCAACTATGATGTGGACTTCATGCGTAACCTGATAACCGCCACAGAAGAGCTCTCGGGAAGGCAATATGGTGTCGATCGTGCCGCTGACATCTCGTTTCGCGTTATAGCAGACCACGCCCGAGCAGTGAGCTTTCTCATCGCTGACGGTGTCACGCCCGGTAATGACGGTCGTGGCTATGTCCTGAGAAGATTGCTGCGGCGTGCTGCTAGGCATGGACGGATGATTGGATTCCTAGAGCCTTTTCTCTACCGGGTTGCGGCTATTGTAGAAGAAGTTCTGGGTAGAGCTTTTCCTGAACTCTGTAGTGAAGGGAAACGAATCCGTGCGGTGATTCAGGGTGAGGAGGAACGATTTGCCGAAACCCTGGAGAAAGGCCTCGTGCTATTGGAAGGGACACTGGCTGAGCTCAAGGAGCGCAAAGAGGAGAAGCTCTCCGGGGAAGTTGCCTTCCGCCTGTATGATACCTATGGTTTTCCCCTTGACCTTACCGAGGATATACTACGCAGTGAAGGAGTATCAGTAGATCGGGCCGGCTTTAATCGATTAATGGAAGAGCAGAGAAACCGTGCCAGGGAGGCCAGGGAACCGGTGCAAAGTGAATACCAAATTCACCTGGATCAAGCAATTAAGTTTGTCGGCTATGATCTTCTTGAGGCGGAGTCCAGAGTCGCCGCTATCTATGTGCAGGGACAGGGCATCGATGAGGTGAGCGAGGGTGTCGAGGCAGAACTTATCACGACAGAGACCCCGTTTTATGGGGAATCGGGTGGGCAAGTGGGAGACCGGGGCACCATAGAGAGCTCACGGGGTGATCAGATGGAGGTGGTGGATACACATCATCCCACACCTCAGCTCACGGTTCACAGGGGGCGCATCATAAAAGGGCGGATCCAGGTTGGGGACAAAGTCCATCTTGCAGTAGATCCCCGATACCGCCAAAGGACCGAACTCAATCATTCGGCGACCCATATCCTCCATTCCGTTCTCAGGGAAGAGCTGGGAAGTCATGTTCGTCAGGCAGGCTCTTTGGTGACCTCGGACCGATTGCGTTTTGATTTCAGCCATGGGGGTGCCATCCCCGCAGAGAGGCTTGAAGCGATAGAGAACAGGGTCAATGAGAAGATCCGCCTGGATGCCGAGGTTGGGATTGAGGAAACGAGCTTTGGTGAAGCGGTGCGCAAAGGTGCCCTTGCTTTCTTCGGCGAGAAGTATGGGGACCGAGTCCGCGTGGTGAAGATTGGAGATTTTTCAACAGAACTCTGTGGAGGTACTCATGTTCACCGCTCTGGAGAGATTGGTCTGTTTAAATTCCAGAGCGAAGGTGGGGTGGCTGCGGGGGTAAGGCGTGTTGAGGCGGTGACGGGGGAAGGGGCTTTCGATCTAATTCGTGGGTATGAGATAACCCTGAAAAAGATTAGCCAGTTAGTTCGGGCAAGTGGAGAGGATACCCTGGATAAGTTAAATAAACTCTTGCAGCAGCAGAAAGAGTTGGACAGAGAAGTAGAGCGGTTGCGCCGTCAGTTGGGCGAGAATCAAATACCCGATCTCCTGGCAAAGAGGCAAGAAATTAACGGTGCTAACGTTGTTATTTCTAAGGTGGAGAAAGTAGACCCAACGCAACTGAGAGAGATGGCAGATCAGCTCAAGGAAAAAATTGGCTCTGGAGTTATCTTTCTAGTAAGCTCGGGAGAGGCAAGCGTGACCATGGTTTCTTCCGTTACAGCGGATCTGACCTCGCGTTACCATGCTGGTAACCTTGTGAAGGCAGTTGCACCGCTGGTGGGTGGAGGGGGTGGGGGGCGCCCGGACTTCGCCCAGGCTGGTGGTAAAGACCCTACAAGGCTGGATGAAGCCTTGAATCGGGTCCAGGAGCTTATCAAAAGACCAAGTAATCCATGATAGAAATCGTCAATAAAAAATTGGCTGAGAAGACCAAGGGATACTGTGACATTATTGACATCACCGCCAAGGTCCGAGAGCAGATTCAAAAGGAGCGAGTCCAGACCGGAGTAGTAACGCTCTTTGTAACGGGTTCTACGGCAGCTCTTACTACGGTCGAGTATGAACCTGGGCTGGTCCAAGATCTCAGAGAACTTCTAGAAAGATTGATCCCCTCCGACAAAAAATACCATCATGATGAGCGCTGGGGTGATAACAACGGTTTTTCGCATGTGCGTGCCTCACTCTTCGGTCCCTCGCTTCAGATCCCCATAGAAGATAGCCGGCTATTGCTCGGCACCTGGCAGCAGATCGTGCTGTTAGATTTTGACAATCGGTCACGAAGGCGCGAAATTGCCCTTCAGATTATCGGAGACATCGAGTGAGGGAGGAAAAGATCAGAAAGGTAGAGGTTAAACCAACAGCCGAACGTGCGCATCTGGAATTTAGCGATTCACGGCTCTTCCGGGATCTCCTGGGACAGCATGATGAGCACCTGAAGATCATTCGTCGCAGTCTTGGTGTGAAGGTTCGCATTCGAGGTGCGATGATAGAATTTGAAGGCGATCCTCTGGATGTTGAGCTCTCCATGAAGATTATGAGACAGCTCTACAGTCTGTTGGAAAAAGGCTACCCCGTTTATAGTAGCGATGTCGACTATGCAATACGGATTTTGAGCGGTGATGGTCAGGCGAATCTGCAGGATATCTTTCTCGATACGATTTACATTTCCGCACACAAGCGGACCATCACTCCAAAAAGCATTGCTCAAAAGGCCTACATCGAAGCCATTCGCCACCACGATATCGTATTTGGGATAGGGCCGGCAGGGACGGGTAAAACCTATCTCGCCATGGCGATGGCCGTAGCGGAGCTGATGCAGAACAACTATGTTCGAATCATCCTGACGCGCCCTGCTGTGGAAGCAGGGGAAAAACTAGGGTTCTTACCCGGTGATCTCGCCGAAAAGGTCAACCCCTATCTGAGGCCGCTCTATGATGCTTTGCACGATATGGTGGATTTTGATAAGGCGCGCAGGTTAGTGGAACGCGGCACCATCGAAGTGGCCCCCCTTGCCTTCATGCGTGGGCGGACTCTTAATGATTCCTTCGTGATTCTGGATGAGGCACAGAATACCACTCCCGAACAGATGAAGATGTTTCTTACGCGCTTAGGCTATGGCTCCAAAGCGGTGATCACCGGCGATATAACGCAGATCGACTTGCCCGCAGGGAAACTTTCGGGGTTAAAAGAAGCATGGCGTATTTTGAAGGGAGTCGAAGGAATAAGATTTGCCACATTCACCGAAAGGGATGTGGCCCGCCACCGTCTGGTACAAAATATCATAACCGCGTACGAGCGAAGCGAGAAGCAAGGGGCAGTAGTCGACAAGATAAGTTCTGGCAAACGCGTAACTGAGCCGGATTAACTTGACTGGGGCGCGAATTAAGCCTGCATTTAGCCTTCAGGGACGTGATAGGGCGGTGAGGTGTGTTGAAATAACCAAACGAGGCGTGGGAAGACATACCTCTGTAGGTAAACTTAGATGGACCGCATTGAGAATCCTGGGATTTCTAGATCAGGATCAAGTGGAGCTGAGCCTTGCGTTGGTAGGGAACCGGGAGATCCAGGAATTGAACGCTAGATATCGATATAAAAACGAGCCTACGGACGTTCTATCCTTCCCATCGGGGGAATGGCTTCCTACGGGGATGCAGATCCTAGGCGATGTTGTCATCTCCGTCGAACAGGCGGCGAGACAAGCAAGAGAAAGAAAGAAAACGCTCGGCGAAGAGTTGGAAACTTTACTGGTTCATGGGATTCTCCATCTTTTGGGCTACGATCACGAAGGTTCTCAAAATGAAGCCAAGCACATGTGGAGATTGGAAAAAGAAATCCAGCAGGTACTTTGTGAGAAGAAAAACTAAGGTGTATAATAATTTGTTTTCGCTCTCAGCTCCAGCAGTGGAGAGCCGCGATTCAGAATAGGAAAAGGGAAATGTTGGAAGAAATAAAAGAGGAGTTGACTCACCTAGAAGAGAGGCTGAAGCTTCTCCGGAGGCGTCTTTGACCTGGAGGGGAAGCAAAAAAGGCGGGAAGAGTTAAATCCGATTACGTCGCGGCCGGATTTTTGGACCGACGGCGCAAAGGCCCAGGCAATTCTCAAAGAGCAAGCGTACCTTAACGAGATCCTGGAATCATGGGAGAAGTACAGAGGCGGCCTTGAGGAAGCGAGCTTCTTTCTCGAACTTGCGAAAGATGAAAACAGTAAAGAGGCCTTAAAGGAGGCACAAGCCAAGATAAGCGAGGTTGCTGAAGGGCTGGATCAGATTGAGCTGCAGCAGACTCTAGGTGGTGTGGACGATCACAGAAACGCCATCGTCAGCCTTCACCCTGGAGCCGGTGGTACTGAGGCTCAGGACTGGGCGGAACTCCTACTTCGCATGTACCTTCGTTGGGCCGACCGTAGAGGCTATAAAAATGAGATCTTGGAATACCAGCCAGGCGATGAGGCCGGGCTTAAGAACGTTACCTTCACTGTAACTGGAGAGTATGCTTATGGCCACCTGAAGGCCGAGGCGGGTATCCACCGCTTGGTGCGTATCTCACCGTTTGATGCCAACTCCCGCCGCCACACCTCATTCGCCTCGGTTTTTGTTTATCCTGAGGTTGACGATACTATAAATGTCGAGATCAACGAAGCGGATCTCCGTGTCGACACCTATCGTTCTAGTGGGGCAGGGGGACAGCATGTCAACAAGACCGACTCGGCTGTGCGACTCACGCATCTCCCTACAGGTATTGTAGTTGCCTGCCAAAACGAGCGTTCCCAGCACAAGAACAAGGCGATGGCCATGAAGATCCTTCGTTCTCGCCTGTACGAGCTTGAAGCAGAGAAACAAAAGGAAAAGATGGAGATTTTTCATAAAACAAAAAAAGAGATTGCGTGGGGCAGCCAGATCCGGTCTTATGTTCTTCACCCTTACCGTATGGTGAAGGACCACCGCACCGGGCTCGAAGTGGGAAACACCGATGGAGTGCTCGACGGTGACATCGACCGCTTTATTCAGGCCTATCTGCTTCAAATGAGTGAAAATTAACGTGCCCAGCTTTTCCCACGTATCGGAACACTGCCGCCCCTGCCGGAGCTTAATTGACACCATCACCAACCGGGAATAGTATCGCTATGTCCGTTTTAGAGGGGTTATTCCCGCAGAACGGCTTCATCAAATAGATCCCCACTGGAAAGGGGAAACGTATGATCGAGACAGTCGGTATCTACCATGTCGGCATTCCGGTTGACGATCTTGACCGGGCGGTTGGTTTCTATACGACGGTCTTGAGCATGAAGGTGGTAACCCGCATCGGTGCGGCTGGAGAGATGCTGGTGCGTCTGAAGTGCGGGGACTCTGATGTGGTGCTTTTTCAACGGCCGCATCCCTTGAAACGAAACTCACTTCATGAGGACGGTATCTCGCACCAGGCCTTCGAAGTCTCAACGGATAGCTTTGGCCCGGCAGTGGAGATCCTAAGACGCAAGGGCTACCTTCATGGAGAGCCGGTGGTTCGCGCCAGTGGTCGAGCCGTCTACTTCTTTGACTCGGAGGGTAACTACCAGCAGCTCCACGCCTCATCCTGAATCTGCCACCCAAATGCGCAACGTGGATTGGAAACCAGAGGGGGGGACGATGGGAAGCGAGTTTCAGACAAACACTGAGGAGTTGTAAATCACTTTGCGCCAAACCGATGCCGGCTGGTTTTTCATGATCCCCGTGGTGAGAAGCCAGGAGGGTTTAAAGGCTTTTTAGAAAAGGAAAAGAGCCTCGTCGTGAAAGCGGAAGGATCAGTTGATTGTAGTAGCGGCGAAGTCTTGTAAGTTCAGACAACTGAAACATGGGAGGAAAATAGTTCATGGAATATCGGAAACTGGGAAGAACAGTTTTGCAAGTCAGCACGATTGGGCTTGGAACTATGGTGCATGCAGGTCACTTCGGACCGATGAAGGATGCGGAGTCCCTCAGTGCAATCGAGGCGGCTCTGGACCTTGGCGTGAATTTCATCGATACCTCGGATGCTTACGGGGCCGGGTACTCCGAAACATTGCTGGGGAAGGCACTGAAGGGAAAACGCGACAAGGTGATCCTGGCTACGAAGGGCGGGAATACCATGGTAGGGCCCAACCGTGGGAAACGGGATTTCTCTACCGCGTACATTAATCGGGTAATGGATGAAAGCCTTACGCGTCTCCAAACCGATTACATAGACCTCTACCAACTTCACAACCCCACGGTTGATGTCATCGAACAAGGTGAAGTTTGGGATTTACTCGAACGTCGCAAGAAAGAGGGTAAAATTCGACACTACGGAGTCTCCATTAATAAAATGGAAGAGGGTGTGGCTGCAATCAGGGGAGGTCGTTGCGACACCATTCAGGTGGAATACAATTTGTTGGTGCAAGATCCTTTCCAGGAGCTCTTCCCCCTGGCCCAAAAGGCCGACGTTGGCGTGATTGCACGGGCGCCATTGCGGCGAGGCTTACTTACGGGGAAATTTACATTGGCAGATCAGGAACGGTTCCAAGGTGAGGATGTTCGAGCTCGCAGTTTTGCCGGTGACCGCTTCAAGCAGGAACTCAGGAAGGTGGAACTTCTCCGCTTCCTGGTGCGAGCACCGGTTAAGTCCCTCGGGCAGGCGGCCATTGCCTTCTGCCTTGTTCATCCTGCCGTCGGCGTGGTTATTCCAGGGGCCCGCAATGCTCAGCAAATGCAAGAAAATGCTGCCGCTGCGGCTCTGACGCTTTCTTCAGGTGACCTGAAAAAAATAAGCAACCTATGGCGCAACGGCTTTCGCGTTTAGAAGGGCCTGAGGGAAAGCTGGAATGCAAATAGGTAGACAGCGTTGGCCCAATAATGCAAGCATGGCTGTGCTCGTTACGGTCATGTTGGAAAGCTGGTCTGAAGGAAAAGCGCCGAGCTACTCACCTATGACCACTCCCCTTAAGGAAGGAACCGTTGATCGTCTGGGTGTATCCTGGGCTCGGTACGGTGGCAGGACCGGCATATGGAGACTCATGAAGACGCTTGCCGAAGTCCGAGTCCGATCTACCGTCTGTGTAAGCGGCAGGTCAGCAGAACTGTTTCCGGAAGCGGTCAAACAACTTCACAGGCAAGGGCATGAGTTGGCGGCCCACGGTTACACTCAGGATCAGTTCCTCTGTTATCTCGCACCCGAAGAAGAGAGAGAGGTCATTCGTAAGTGCTGTAAGATCATTGAAGGAATTGCCGGTATCAGGCCGGTCGGGTGGTTCAGCCCCAGGGCTACTCCCACACTGCATACTTCGGAGTTCTTGGCTGAGGAGGGTTTCGTGTGGCATGGTGACTACAACGATACCGATCTGCCCTATCCCTTGAAGACAGCCAAGGGAACACTCTTAGCAATACCGCACAGCGAGTTCGTTGATAACCGGGTGCTCCGAGCCAGCCCCAGGGATTTTTATCAGGTATACAAGGATACCTTTGATTACCTGTTCAAGACAGGGGAGATGGGAATGATCAATCTCACCGTTCATGCCCACTTTGGAGGAAGACCCCTTATGTCGGCGATATTGGTGGAGGTTCTTAAATATATGAGAAGTTTTCCCGGTGTCTGGTTTGCCCGCCATGACGAGGTTGCCGAGTGGATGCTGAAAACAAGTAAGGGGTAGCCGTCATTGGGTAAGGGAATAACAGTAACTAACCAATGCCTATACGTATTGAGTTAATCAATCTATAGATTAAACGAAGTCCTCATGCAGAATGATAAAACGCGTGGTAGTTGGTCCGGCCTCACAGGGTTTGTTCTGGCTGCGATTGGCTCTGCCATTGGTCTTGGAAACGTATGGCGGTTTCCCTATATTACCGGACAAAATGGGGGTGGGGCCTTCGTGATCATTTATATCGGCTGTGTTTTAGTTGTGGGTATCCCAATTATGCTTGCTGAGTTCTTGATTGGCCGCAAAACACAGCGCAATCCCGTGGGTGCTTTCCATGCTCTACGCCCCGGCTCACCGTGGGCACTTACGGGGTGGCTCGGCGTGATTGCCGGTTTTGTTATCCTTTCCTATTACGCCGTGGTCGGGGGTTGGGTTCTCCATTACGTATTTTTATCCGTCCGGGATAGCTTTGTTGGTAAGTCGGCTCAGGAAGTAGGCACAATGTTCACGGCTCTGGAGAAAAACGCCCCCCTGCAACTATTCTGGCATCTTATCTTTATGCTCTTCACCATCATCATCGTTGCAGGCGGTGTCCGGAAAGGAATTGAGCGGGGCAACGATATCATGATGCCGCTTTTGTTCCTTCTCCTCTGCGCACTTCTCGTCTACGCGTTGCGAACAGAGGGTGCTGAGGCTGGGCTTGACTTTTTGCTCCGACCACGGTGGGAACAGATGAGCCGGGTAGGTATCCTAGAGGCGCTGGGCCAGGCCTTCTTCTCCCTGAGTCTCGGAATGGGGGCAATGATCACTTATGGAAGTTACCTTGGAAAGGAGACCCGCCTGCTCCACTCAGCATTGTATGTGGCCATTGGAGACACGGTGGTGGCCATCCTGGCTGGATTTGTAATCTTCCCTTTAGTTTTTACTTTCCATTTGGAGCCGTCAGCGGGACCAGGTCTGATATTTAAAACCCTACCGGCCGCCTTTGCCCGGCTCCCAGCAGGCGGCTTTGTTTCCACAACCTTCTTTCTCCTGATCACGTTTGCCGCCCTGACATCGGCCATCTCTTTATTGGAGGTAGTCGTGGCTTTCTTTATTGATGAAAAGGGTTGGGGTCGGGCACGAGCGAGTTGGGTCTTAGGTGCGGTTATTTTCATCTGCGGGATTCCTTCTGCCTTGGGAGAAGTCTTTTTCTCGTTTATGGACCAGCTCGCCACGCATTACCTTCTTCCCATAGGCGCTTTTCTCATTGCTGTTTTTACTGGATGGGCGCTCAATCACAATGAAAGATGGCAGGAGTTTCAGAGCGGTGAGATCACTAGTTTTTCGTATATCAGCTGGTCCTTTCTGGTTCGCGTGGTCAGTCCGGTGGCCGTGGTTCTGATATTCCTTCACAACGTGGGTGTTTTCTAGGGACAACTTGTTGGATGGTCGTCGTCCAACGCCGCGTGAAGTTGAGGAAAACCGGTCCAGATGGAACTCAGGAGAGGTCCGGCCTAAGAGCAGTATCCGGAGGATAAAAGAAGGTATCTTAAAAGCCGTGAAGAAATTTTCGACAAGGGCAAAGCAAAGATCCGGTACAAAACCGCTACCGAGCTTTGTCATCTGCAAAAACTCGGTTGCGCTTTTTCATGCTGTCCAGGGGGATCTTCAGGGGGACTGGCCTTGCTAGGGAGGTAGAGATGCGCTTAAAAGACAGGGTTGTTATCGTGACGGGTGGGGGAGTCGGGATCGGCCGTGCCTATTCACTGGGGCTGGCTAAAGAGGGAGCTAGAATCGTGGTGGCCGATATTCAGGAGGATGCTGCAAAAAAGGTGACGGATGAAATTGCGGTGGCCGGCGGACAGGCCGTCTCCGCGGCGGTGGATGTGACCTCACCCGAGAGAACCCAGAAGATGGCGGAGACGGCACTCAAGCATTACGGTCGTATCGACATCCTGGTGAATAACGCTGGGCTTTATACAGCGATCAAGAAAAAGCCTTTTTTTGAAATCACTCCTGAGGAATGGGATAGCGTGATGGCGGTCAATGTAAAGGGGCTTTTTCTCTGCGTCCAGGCGGTCTATCCGGCTATGAAGAAGCAAGGGAAAGGAAAGATCATTAATATCTCTTCGGGGACAGTGCTCGGAGGAACACCCTTCTTTCTTCACTATGTAACTTCCAAGGCAGGGGTGCTCGGTTTTACCCGGGCGTTGGCACGAGAGCTGGGACCGGAGAATATCTCCGTCAATGCCGTTACCCCGGGCTTGACTCTCTCAGGTCCTCAACAGGAAGGAGTCCTGACAGCTCAGCAACTTGAGGACCGTAGGCGCCGGCGTTGCTTTCAGAGGGATCAGTTTCCACGGGACCTAGTGGGTACGGTAATTTTTCTTTCCTCCGACGATAGCAATTTCATAACCGGACAGACGATGAATGTAGACGGCGGGCAGCATATGCTTTAAGAGCTTAACGGGGTTGGTATGTCCGTTGGAGAATCAACAAGTAAACTGATTGTTAAAAACCTGGGAAAGGCATTTCGCAGGCAGAGGGATGAAAGGTTGATTCGGGTCTTTGACGGAGTTTCGCTTGAGGTGCGCCCTTCGGAGTTTCTCTGTCTTGTGGGGCCGAGCGGATGCGGGAAGACAACGCTGCTCCGAATTCTAAACGGTTTAATTCCACACGACTCCGGAGAGATTTTCCTTGATGGCAAGCCGGTTATCAGACCTGGGGCGGATAAGGGATTTGTCTTTCAAGACTCCTCGCTCCTGCCCTGGAGAACTGTTGTCGACAACATCATCCTGGGGCTTGAGATCCAAGGGATCGATAAAAAGGTGGCGCGTCAAAACGCACAGCAATACATCAACTTGGTTGGGCTAAAGGGTTTTGAACACCACTATCCCTATGAGCTCTCCGGCGGAATGCAGCAGCGGGTCAACCTTGCTCGTGCCCTGATTGTGGATCCGGAGGTTCTCCTAATGGATGAGCCGTTTGCCTCTCTCGATGCTCAGACACGCGAGATCATGCAAGCGGAGCTACTCAAAATGTGGCTTCAGGCGAAAAAGACGGTTGTTTTTGTTACGCATCAGATTGAGGAGGCCATCTACCTCGCGGACAGGGTCGTTGTATTCTCTGCTCGCCCCACCAAGGTTAGGGAGATCGTGAGAATCCAAATTCCCCGACCCCGAGCTTTAAGTGTGAAGCGAACAAAAGCGTTTCTGGATTACACGGACCACATCTGGGGAATCATACAAGAGGAAGTTCTCAAGTCCATGGGCAGGGAAGTTGAGGAAAAAGGGGGCATAGGATGAAAGGGCGTTCTTCCCACCTGTATGGTTTCTGCTCGGTCTTGGCAGGAATCGTCTTCTGGCAGATCGGATATAATCTCCTGAGCACAACCGTTTATTTCAAAGCCCTTGCGATCAACCTGTTTCTTGCCTCGCCCCTACAGATCGCTCAAAGCTTTACCAGGCTATTAAGTAACGGCGAGCTGCTTACGAATGCATACGCAAGCTTCACCGCGTTTTCTTATGGTTATTTCCTGGCCGTTGTGGTGGGGATCCCTCTGGGCCTCTTGATGGCGAGTTTTAAAAAGATCAACTACTACCTGGACCCTTGGGCCTCGTTCCTCTATGCCACCCCCCGGGTCGCATTGGCCCCCGTTCTCATCATCTGGTTTGGATTGGGGATCTTTTCAAAGGCATTGATCGTTTTTCTCGGGGCGGTCTTTCCCATTCTTTTGAACACCTATACCGGTATCAAGTCCGTACGGGAGAACCTGATCGAGGTGATCAAGGCCTTTGGCGGGAGCACCATGCAGGTCTTTTTCAAAGTCATGATTCCGGATGCCCTCCCGGCCATCATTGCAGGGCTCAGACTCGCAGTGGGTAGGGCGGTGATCGGTGTCGTAGTAGCAGAATGGTTTGGAGCGGAGGCTGGTCTCGGCAACATGGTCTATGTCTATTCCCAGGTATTTCGACCTGCCCCGGTCTTTGTAGGCATCTTGGTCTTGATTGTCTTCGGAAACTTCACCTTCGTTCTGCTGGAATGGTTCCAACGATGGGTTTCTCCCTGGTCCCAGTTCCAGGCGGAAAAGCAGATGGGCGAATTTGGCATGGATTAATCAAATGAAGGCAATCAAGCTCTATCGCCTGCACGAAAAGAAGATTGATGCCGTGTCATCCGTCATATTGGGATTGCTTGCCTGGGAGGTCATCGACTATAGCCTGGTCAGAAACCCCTTGATCCTCGTAGGTCCTTCGCAGATTGCTGGATCGTTTTTTACTTTGCTCGTTGAGGGCAATCTATCCCATCATATCTATACGACATTCGTCGAATTCATCCTGGGTTATCTGGTAGGAGTCATCATCGGCTTTGCTTTCGGGATACTCATGGGATTGAGTCGCGTAGTCAATCAGATCCTGCACCCGTGGGTCATTATTTCGTACAATGCCCCGGTTATCCTTCTGGCACCCCTTTTCATTATTGCGCTAGGTATCGGTATCGTCTCTAAAATAGGGATCGTCTTTCTCGGAGCGGTCTTCCCTGTCTTGTTCAACACTTACGCCGGTATTACCACCGTGGATAGCCGGCTGGTCGAGGCAGTGCGGGCCTTTGGCGGATCGAGGCTCCAGGTTTTTTCTAAAGTAACACTGCCCAGTGCTCTTCCTCTGGTCATGACTGGCCTTCGGCTCAGCGTCGGTCGGGCTATTGTGGGAGCTGTTATCAGTGAATTTTTCGGCTCAAAGGCCGGAATTGGTTATCTAATAGACGCCGCGTCGGAAGAGTTCAACACGGCTCAGGCTTTTGTGGGAGTGGCCATGTTGGCTTTAGGGGGATACGTGGCTTTTGAAGTCCTCAAATTCGCTGAGCGACGGATTGCACCCTGGTATGAATTTAAGGTATAGCCTACTGGAATGCTTCAGGCTGCATGGTAAATAACGGGGGTTCTAAATGCACAGAAGAAAGGGAGGAAAGACTATGAAGGTGTATACAGTTTTGGGAAGATCCGCACTCAACACGTTTGTTTTTCTGTTAGCCCTGGGGTTGTTTCCCTTCTCCGGTCCGGCCAACGCAGCCGACGAGATCAATATGGGGGTGCTGTCTCGGGGGGCCTACCATTGGCCATGGTATGTAGCGGATGCAAAAGGGTTCTATAAGGGTGAGGGGCTAAAAATCCGGAAATTTCAAGTACGGTCCGTCTCTAAAGCTATTCAATCATTATCTTCAGGTTCCACCGACGTCCTCATTCCGGCCAACGCCTCAGGAACGATACGAGCCGAGGCCAAAAAAGCACCGGTTAAGATTATTGCAGGAGGGTTCAATAAAGCCCTTTACGACCTCATTGCAGGGGCCAAGTATAAGAGCGTCAAAGACCTCAAAGGTACTACTTTGGGAGTCATTAATCTCTCCTCAGGTAGCACGGTGCTCCTGAAAGTAATCTTGGCTGCTAATGGCATGCACTACCCCAAGGACTTTGACATGTTGAAGGTGGGAGGAACGCCCAGCCGTTTCGCCGCCGTAAAAAGAGGAGGGGTCTCCGCAGCCATGGTGACTCCACCCACGTCCTTTAAGGCCCTGGAGGCGGGGCTCAATGTCGTGGCCAATATCGGTACATATCTTCCAGCTTATCTTTTCACCGGCGTGGCGGCTAATACAAACTGGATGAAGAAGAATAAAGATGTCACAGTTCGATACCTCAGAGCGGTCATCAAGGCTCACAGGTTTATTCTCGACCCAAAAAATAAAGAGGAGGCCATAAGTATTTTGGCCAAATACGGTAAAAGTAAACCGAAGTACGCCAGGATGACTTATAAATTGGTAGTCAACGATTTAAAACCGCTGGCTCCCGATGCCAAGATCAATATTAAGGCGCTAGAAGCAGTCATCAAGCTTGACGTCAAAAACAAGAAACTGAAAAAGGCTTATCCTGCCTCTACGTTCTACGACGAATCCTACTGGAAAGCGGCCCTGAAAACGCTGGGTGGATGAACCGAGATCTGGTAAGAAATCTCTTCCCCTCCTCCCCACGACGGTTGCAGGAAACCACGCAAAGATCGGATGGTGGTTTTTGCACCGGTGGGGAGGGGGTGCAGGGAAATTAAGCTCACGGAATATTGAGTTCCATGGCTGAGGTTTTCTACCAGGTTACGTGTTCTGGGAATACGCAATAAAAAACTACCAGGAAGAGGACTCGTATGGAAGTTATTAAATGTGATTTTAGCAAGTCCAAGGGGATCCCGCCGAGTGGGTTGTGCGTTGGTGTGCACCGCGCGGGAGCAATTCATCAAAAGATGGTCGGAAAATATGGCGATGGGCTTGCCGTCTGGTCCTTGAGACCTGATCTGGATTTTATAGCGTTCAGGAAAGAAGGTCTGGGGGAAAAAGGTATTCGTTCCACGAACGATATCGAATCCATTAAAGGCGAGAAGCTTATCTATGGGGTGAGGGGAGCCCCGCCACAGATCCGCCAAAAGGCACGAGAAAAAGGTCTTGAGTTGCTCGCGGATGCGACCTGCCCTTTTGTGACTCAGCAAGAAGAAGCCGAGGTCGAATTCTTGCGGGATGGGTTCAACCTAGTATTAATCAGCAGCCGAACGCACCATGGAATTCCACGCCTTCAAGGGATCGCCAAAGAAGCTGGCCGGGAGCTTTTTATCGTGGAAAAGGTGGACGATGTGGAAGAAATCCGCCTCACCCGCTTTGAACCGGTAGGCGTGATTGTTCAGACCACTTTCTGGATCGAGACCTACAAAAAAATTATGTCCCGGCTTTTAGATCGCTTTGCCAACGTACGTATCCGAAACACGGCTTGTATCGATTCACTCCAACGCCTGCCGGAAGTAGAAAAATTAGCGAAGAACGTGGATGCCGTCATTATTGTGGGTTGGACCGAGGGAATGACCAGTCGCATGCTCGAGGTGGCCCGAAGTTTCAACCCTTGTGTCTATAAGCTTGAAAAAGTTGCCAAGCTTCAACCTGAATGGTTCCAAGGAAAGGAAAAGGTGGGGGTCATCGGAGCCAATGAGACCCCCGCCTGGATGTTGGAAGAGGTTGTGGATCGAATCAAATCCCTAGCACCTTAGTTTTCACCAGACCATGCCCAGGATCACCTTTATGCCATCCCGTCAGAGTTACGATGTCGAGAAGGAAACCACCATCCTTATCGCTGCAATACGGAATGGTCTCCATCTTCCCCACGATTGCACTGAGGCCATTTGCGGAACCGATCGGGTCAAGGTCCTATCTGGGGAGCAAAATCTGAGCATGAAGGGCGACAACGAAGAGTTAACCCTAACCATGCTGAATGCTGATCCTAACGATCGTCTGGGATGTGTGGCGCGCATCTTGGGCGATGTCACCGTAGAAATCCCCTCTTAAAAAAGGGTGAGCTGTTACTCTATGCTATCCTATCCCCAACTTCTGTTTGGCGGCTGCGCTCATCCTACTCGGATCCCACGGAGGCTCCCAGACCAGATCTACGCTGGCCTCTTTTACATCGGGGATGCCAAGAATCCTCTGTTGTGCCTCAGAGGCGATGATCGTTCCCATACCACAGCCAGGCGCGGTTAAAGTCATCTTGACGGTTACCTTATCCGCATCGACCTCGACGTCATAAATTAAACCGAGGTCCACGATGTTAACCGGGATCTCTGGATCATAACACGTTTGAAGCACTTCATAGACCTGTTCCTTGCTTGCCATCTTTATGACTCCTTTCTCACTTGAACCGTATCATTCCTAGGTTTCTTTGCACTGCGGGCATGGGCAGAGGGACCTCAAATAATCGAAGGTATAGATTCCTGTATTGTGTCCATCATTCCAGTTGAGTTGAATGGCGTAGTTTCCTACGGTGCTGATCTCTGTGAGCTTTGCCCCGGGCGCCTGAATAAATTTCACCCCCGTTCCATGTCCCTGACAGACGGCACAGGGGCAGTAGCCGCGTAGATATTCCCCAGGGTAGTCTCCAGTATGACGATCCGCCCAGGTGACGCGTACCAGCTCTTTTTCCTTTATGTGGTTAATCTCAATGGGAAGGTAGGTGCCCATAGAATTGCTTCAACTCGAGACAATCTTCAGGGGCTGGGCCTGTCTCGCCGTCTCAGAAACGATAGAGAGTTGACCGGCCAGCTTGGCGGCGATTTCCAAGAAAATCTTGCTGATCTCGGAGTTGGGCTCTTTGACCAGTATCGGAACTCCCTTGTCTCCCCATTCCCGCACAGATGAGGTAATCGGGACCTCACCTAAAAAGGGAACTTTGAAGCGCTCAGCGGCCCGCTCAGCCCCTCCACGGGAAAAGATCTCATGTGTCTTCCCGCATCCGTCACACACAAAATAGCTCATGTTTTCGATGATCCCCACAACGGGAATCATCACCTTATCAAACATAGACTTTGCCCTGATCACATCTGCAAGGGCCACGTCCTGAGGGGTCGCCACGAGAACCGCTCCGGTGACCTTGATCTGTTGGGAGAAGGTGATCTGAACATCGCCTGTCCCTGGAGGCATGTCGACCACGAGATAGTCCAGATCTCCCCAATAGACATCAGCCATCATCTGGTTCAATGCCTTCCCCAACATCGGACCGCGCCAGATGATGGCTTGATCCGGATCTAAGAAAAAACCAATCGACATGATAGGCATGCCGTGAGCCTTAGGCGGGCCGAGTTTGAAGCCTCCGTTCACAGACACTTTCTTAGGTTCTTCCCTAATACCCATAAGAATGGGTATGGAAGGCCCGTAGATGTCGGCGTCTAGGAGACCAGCGGTAGCCCCGTGCATTTTTAGCGCAACGGCCAGGTTGGCTGCCACGGTGGATTTTCCTACTCCCCCCTTACCCGAGGCCACGAGGACGACATTTTTCACAGTAGGCAGTAAGTCTGTTTGCCCCGGACCTGACTTGCTTCCCCTGACTTGAGCTCCAAAAGAGATTTCAACATCCGTGATTCCCTCCACCTCCTCCAATACCTTTTTGCAGTCGTCGTTTATTCTCTCCCTTAATGGGCAGGCTGGAGTGGTGAGCTCAACGGTTAAAGCTACCTTTCCCCCTGTTACCTTGAGGTCTTTTACCATCCCTAGGCTGACGATATCACGATGCAGCTCTGGATCTTGGACTTTCTTCAGCGCTGCGATAACGGAATCTTGTTTTACTTCTGCCATGGCACCCCTTCCGATTGGTCTTAAACGAAAATTAAGACGTTTGCGATCAGGATTCTATTTCTCAGTGCTTTGAGATTTATAGACCTTTAAAGTCTACGATGTCAATAGTTACTTGGGACGTGTGCCTATCATCTCTAATTTTAGGAGGTATCGCGTAAGAAGGGGCGCAAACTCAGAGACCAATAATTTGCTTGAAGACAGTAACCAACTCTGCTAAAATCACAACGTCTATTGTATTAGGTCAACCTCCAAACGTAAAAGGGAAGCATTATGAAACCGATCATTTCAACGTTGGCTGTTCTGTTACTGCTTACTGTGCTTCTCGGCTGTTCCACGCCGTTAAGTACCCGTGAGAAAGGGGCGGGGATCGGTGCCTTGGGAGGAGCGGCTGTTGGGGGTATTATCGGTGCTGCTACGGGTCATCCGGGCGCGGGGGCAGCCATCGGTGGTGCGCTTGGATTGGGCACCGGTGCCCTCGTCGGGGATCAGATCCAGGGCCAGCAGCAGACCCAGGAACAGCAGCAAAAGGAAATCGAGAAGAATCAAGCTGAACTGGAACGTCAAAGAAATGAACTGGACAAAATCAAAAAGCAAAACGAATACTAATCGTTGGGCTGGGTTTAACTGTATCTCTCTTTAAAAGGAGGTGTCATTATGGGTAAAGGGATTTTACCGGTTATTATAGCGGCTTTCTTATCTTTGATCTTTGTGGGGTGCGCTGGTCCCGTCACGACTAGGGAGAAAGGTGGGCTTATCGGTGCGGCGGTGGGTTCGGGGACAGGAGCCATTATTGGCAGCACCACTGGCAGCGCCGTTGCCGGAGCCGCCGTCGGGGGACCCGTAGGACTTATCGGTGGCGCATTGATCGGTGATCAGATTATGGCGCATCAGCAAAGGCAGTTGTCACAGCAACAACAAATGGAACAGAATCAGGCGGAGCTGGAACGGCTCAGAGCGGAGAATGCACAGCTAAGACAGCAGCAGCAGGAACGATAGCCACTCCTTGGAGGGAGTAGCAGTATGAGGAAAAGGATGAAGATTTACCCTACGGGTTTGCTCGTGGTTTTCGTCGTTGCCCTATTTTTAGGGTGTTCCCGCCCATTGTCTACGCGTGAAAAGGGAGCGGGTATTGGTGCCGTAGGAGGGGCCGCCGCAGGCGGTCTTATCGGTGCCGCCACAGGTCATCCCGGTGCCGGGGCTGCGATCGGTGGGGCCCTGGGCCTCGGAACCGGTGCTCTCGTCGGGGATCAACTCCAAGGTCAGGAACAAAAGCAAAAGGAACAACAGGCGAAGCTGGATGAGCAGAAGAGACAACTGGAACAGAACCGAGCTCTTATAGAAGAATTAAAACGGCGCAACATCGAGGCTAGGGAAACCGATCGTGGGGTGGCAGTTAATCTCCCCAGCGTCAATTTCCGGTTCGATAGCTCGGATCTTACCCCTGACGGTGCAGAGCGGGTAAAAGAGATCGCCAGCATCGTGAATCGAGAAGCACGAGGGCGACGGATTTCGGTCGAAGGACATGCCAGTAGAGAGAGGGCTGACCAAGAGGCTTACAATCAGCGACTCTCTGAAAGACGCGCACAGTCCATAGCCAGGTCATTAGAGAGGGAAGGAGTTGAGGGGAATCGGATTATTTCCAAAGGCTTCGGCACACGCTTTCCTATAGATTCTAACAGTACAGAGGCAGGACGGCGTAAAAATCGCCGCGTAGAAGTTATCATAGAGAATTAGAACTTAAATTTTGGCTCCATCCCTGAGATGAGGCGTTGAATATTCTCCCGGTGGCGGACCGCAATTGATATTGCAATAACGAGGCTCAGGGCAATAAGAAAGGGTGAATAAGAAAAAAGCCATAGAGCCACGGGTGCTAAGAAGGCAGCGACCATAGAGGCAAGGGAGACCCTTCGGCTCGTTAAAGCAACAAGAAGAAAAATAGAAGCTAAAACAAAAGCGGCCGTGGGCGCCACACCCAAAAAAACGCCCAAGGCTGTGGCCACTCCCTTTCCACCGTGAAATCGCAAGAACAAAGGATAGAGGTGACCTATAAATGCTGCGAAGGCGACAATGCTCGTCACAGCGACTGTAAATCCTAATTGAGGAGACAAAAACACAGGGATAAATCCTTTAACCACATCCGCGATGAGGGTCATCAACCCTTGCCAGTTACCTACGACCCTAGCTACATTCGTGGCCCCCACATTTCCGCTGCCGGCGCGGCGAACATCTACTCCGGAAAGAGTTCCCAAAAGAAAACCTGTGGGCACCGAACCCAAGAGATAGGCGAAAATAACCATGAGTACGGCATCCATCGGTACGAAAAAAAATTTAAGAGTTTATTCTAAAGGCGTTTCAAAACCAGTTTCTCAATGTTAGCTCTACGGATGAGTCGTGTCGAAAAGAAGAGTGGATAGGGAATGGGAAACAATCCGATCCACACAAGGTTATCAGGAAGAACAGAAGGTACACCGGCACCTTGCCGGGATTACAGAACTCGTTTGAAAAGCAAGGTTGTGGCTCTTTAAGCCTTCTTTTTATATAGGTCAGGGTTCATACGGGTTTGCGTGCCTGACTTCGCCAGCTCCTCCTCGAACATTTTCCGGATCGAGGGATCTTCATCCGAATATTCAATCTGGTCTCCCCCTGCCTTGACGTCTTTATCAACCTTAGAAATGTCCCCAAACCCTTTTCCCAGGCTGTATTTAATCCCGCCGAAACGCAGGGGTAGGTAGCGTGCCGGCATGGCGCCGGTGTTAAAGTGCTGGTGAAACCACATCTCGGGTGGAACGAAGACACTACCATCATGCCAATTAAACTTTTTCATAGGTTGTCCGTCTTCCCAGAGAAGGGAGAAACCCTGCCCTTTGATGATCATGACGTTAAAACCTGGCCCATGGCGGTGTGCTTTTTTATAGGTGCCGATAGGAAATTCTGAGATATGGGCGGCCATGACCCCATCAGCCATCTCAAGCATCACATTGGTACCGCTTCCCCCACGCGCTTTCCATTCCTGCAGGTTAAAGCCCCTAGCATCGGCTATAAAATTTGTTTCCCAGATCCGGTTGGGATAAGATTTCCCCTTGCCGCTGAAGTAGTCCGGCTCACCGTTAAAACGATCCGTGAAATCATAGGGGGTGCTGAAGATGAAGTCTTCATTATGGAAGGTATTGAAGATAATCGGCATGTTGTTAACTGAAAAAAGCCGAACCGCCTCATTCCCCTGTCCGTTAAAATGCTGGTGCCAGGCATTAAGAGGTAGGGAGATCAAGCTCCCTTCATGCCACTCAAAGGTCTGTTTGGCCCCTTTGTCATTCCAGATTGTCGTGGCCCCCCGTCCCCTGAGGACGTATAGCAACTCCTCGTAGATGTGTCTTTGCGGCTCCAGGCTCTTGCCTGGTGCAATCTCACATACGTAAGCTCCTGTGGCTACTCCCGCTCCTTCCATATTGATAAAGGTGGCGTCGCCTCCGATCCGAGCCCACCAACCTAGCGGAACCGTCCTCAAATCCTCGACAAAGTAGCCTTTGATAATAGGCAACCCTTCTTTTGTCTGCCACTTGTCGTAATAAGGGATATTGTCCATCACATTTTCCACCTGCGCTGCGGGCTTAGCCATTTTCGCCTCCAAAACTTACTTTATACGTCTCATACAATATCACGTGGGCAAAAGCAAGGCAGTGGCTACGGAGAACTCACTCTGAAAGGTTGGAAAACGTAACCGTGACCAAGGATCAAGCACCCACCTTAGAATTCAAAAAGAAGATTCGAGAGGATCAGTGGCAACCACATCCAGATGGCTTTATGGATATCAGTAATAAGGGATTAATCAGGTCAGCCCTTCGCACAGGGGTCATGCACAGAGAAATTCTATGTCCCCGAGCCCCTAACCATTTCTCTGCTCTTCTTTAAGGCGCCTTCTACTTTGTGGCGGAGTTCTTCTATATCAAAAGGCTTCACAACATAGTCGAATGCGCCGGCCTCTTTGGCGAGGGATGCCGTGCGGTCGGTATTCAAGGCCGTGAGCATAATGACTTGGCAATGGGGATTCAGTTCCTTGATCCGCATGAGGGCCTGAAGCCCATCGGCTCCAGGCATAAGGATGTCTAAAAAGACTATAGCAGGGTTTCCCTCTCGTGCCTTTTGGACGGCTACCGCAACCGAATTTGCTTCTTGAATTCGGTAATTTTTACTGAAGACTATTTTCAAGGATTCCCTGACTCCATCCTCGTCATCAACGATAAGTATTAATGGCTGGCTCATGTGCGGTCGCTTCTAAGGTCAGGTCTGGGAAGCAGTAAGTTGTTCTCCCTCAAGGGGAAATCTACCAAGGTGGGCCAGTGGAGGCAAGGCCTCCGCGCTAAGATCGACTAGATGCGGGAGTGGCGCAGGCGGTTCTCTTGGGTTTTCTTTGTTTTTGTACGACGGACGCCTACCGGTTGGGATTACAATCTGCAGGTTATATTTTTAGAGGATCCGAATGGACTCC
>JBHHYU010000019.1:0-37149 GCA_046757725.1 Binatia bacterium | reverse complement strand
GCGATTCGATGGTTTTCTTAGCAGGTCGGCGTGCCATAGATGACCCTTACTTACCTAGCAAAGGGTTAACGTGTCAAGACCAAATGGTCGGACTTGTGTGTTTTCCTTACGCCTCGTTGTGCTGGTTTTTTATATTTCCCATGCACCGCTGAGATAGATATTGGCCACATTAATATAACACGCTTCTTCTAAACGGAGAAACAGGGGGCAAGATCGTAAAGGAGTCAAGTTCTGCTCATGGCTTTCTGGAGATCCACCGCCGAGAATGCGAGGACGGCGCGATACGACCCACCGCTTTCGTCGTATGGATGGTTTTGCCATTCCCCTGTTGAGTTGTTTTCCAACTTCCGGCCTTATTAATGGCCAGTGTGGTGGTGCTGCGGAGCATTGCAGGAGGGGCAGAATCTTGACCGAAGCTGGGCATGGGAAAGAGACGCAGAAGGAAAAACAGAAGGAAGCTTGATCACTGGGGCACCATTGGAGTATAGCTTCGACTATAGCAAAAGGGATTGACGAGAAAGAGGACTTCGATGGCGGCCAAAAGGCAAATTTCTATCCGTGTCAATGACGTCGCTTATACTCGCGAAGTCGAGCCCCGTCTCCTGCTGGTGCACTACCTCCGTGATGTCTTGCGATTGACGGGCACCCACATCGGTTGTGAGACGAGTCTATGCGGGGCTTGCACCGTGATGTTGAACGGCGAGACGGTGAAATCGTGCACCGTTTTGGCGGTTCAGACCGATGGCGGCGATGTCCTGACGATTGAAGGGCTGACAAATGGAGAAGATCTCCATCCGCTGCAAAAAGCGTTTTGGGAATGCCACGGGCTTCAGTGCGGTTACTGCACGCCAGGTATGATCCTTTCCGCGTACCAGCTTCTTTTGCGCCGGCCCAATCCCACGGAGGAGGAGATTCGGCACGGTATCGATGGGAATCTCTGCCGCTGCACGGGCTATCAACATATCGTGGAAGCGGTCCAATATGCGGCGAGGAGGATGAAAAAGAAAACAAGGTAGAGACAGGGACAGAGATCACCCCTCCGCTTTCTGTCTCTATCTCTGTCTCCGTCTAAGAGGAACAATATGCCGGTAGCCAAATTAGTCGGTACCAAAGTGAAGCGCCGCGAAGACCCGAGGTTGGTCCGCGGTCTGGCCCGCTATGTCGATGACATCGACCTTCCCAACATCCTCCATGTGGCGATCCTGAGAAGCCCTTTTGCCCACGCGCGGATCAAGTCGATCCAAACCGACTCGGCCCTCAAATTTCCGGGCGTGGTTTCCGTAGTCACGGGGGAAGATATTTGCGACCAGGTAGGGACCGTGCCGGTAGGGAGCGAAGATCCGACTCTTAGAGTGCCCAAGCATTACGTTCTGGCCGTGGATAAGGTCTGTTTCTTGGGCGAAGGGGTGGCAGCTGTGGTTGCAGAAGATCGTTATGCGGCGCGGGATGCGCTCGATCTGATCCGTGTCGATTACGATCCCTTGCCTGTGGTTGCGGATCCGGAAAAAGCAGCGGCCGCCGGGTCGCCCACCGTCCATTCCGACTGGCCGGACAACGTCGCATTTCGCTGGTCTCACAAGCAGGGGGATGTGGATCGGGCGTTTCAGAAAGCGCACAAGTTAATTGGGCAGCGTTTGGTTCACCAGCGGCTGGCCCCGATCTCCATCGAGCCTAGGGGTGTTTTGGCTCGCTATCTTCCCGGAGAAAAGGAACTTACCGTCTGGTCATCCACGCAAATTCCCCATCTTCTTAAGAGCAAGCTCTCCTCCATGCTCAAGCTGCCGGAAGATAGTGCGCGCGTCATCGCGCCGGAAGTAGGTGGGGGGTTCGGCAGTAAGCTCAATATCTATGCCGAGGAGGGTTTGGTCGGCTATCTGTCCGTAAAGCTTGGTCGTCCGGTCAAGTGGATCGAGGGGCGGAGAGAAAACATCCAGGCAACGATCCACGGCCGGGGCCAAGTTGGACAGGTCGAAATTGCGGTGAACAAAGATGGGACCATTTTAGGGTTGCAGTACAAAGTCATAGCCGACATAGGCGCCTATCATCAGCTCTATACTCCCGCCATTCCGCCGTTTACAGGCCTCATGCTTCCCGGTTGTTATAAAATTCCAGCCATCAACGTCGAGGTAACCGGTGTTTTTACCAACAAGATGTCGACGGATGCCTATCGAGGCGCTGGAAGGCCAGAGGCCACTTACGTTATTGAACGCGTAATGGACCGGGTGGCTCAAGAATTGAAAATCGACCCGGTGAACGTGCGTAGGAAAAACTTTCCGAAACCCACTGAGTTCCCCTTCAAGACGGCAACCGGCCTCAGTTACGACAGCGGGAATTATCAGGGAGCTCTGGCCAAGGGTCTTAAGCTTGCGGGTTATGAAAAGCTGCGGCGCGAGCAGAAGCGGCTTAGGAAAAAAGGGATCTATCGGGGCATCGGACTTGCGACCTATGTCGAAATCTGCGCTATCGGGCCCAAGGGTGGCTGGGAATATGGCAGCGTGCGTGTGGAACCAACGGGAAAAGTGACAGTCTCAACGGGCGCCTCACCTCATGGTCAGGGACAGGAGACCTCTTTTGCTCAGATTGTTGCGGACGAGCTGGGTGTCGGGTTGGATGATGTCAGCGTACTCCACGGAGACACCTCTATCGTTCCGAAGGGCGTCGGGACGTTTGGTAGCCGGGCCACTGCAGTCGGCGGGGCCGCAATCTATCAGGCGACCGAAAAGGTCAAAGAAAAAGCGCGAGAGATAGCAGCCCATCTTTTGGAGGCGGATTCGGACGACCTGACCTTTTCCGGCGGAAGATTCAGTGTAAAGGGCGTTCCGAGAAAAGGGCTTACCATCCAAAAGATCGCGCAGGAGGCTTACACCGCTAAGAATCTTCCCAAGAAAATGGAGCCGGGCCTTTCAGCCGAATCTGTCTTCGAGCCGTCCAATTTTACGTTTCCCTTTGGCACACACATCTGCCTCGTTGAAGTAGATCCGAAGAGCGGCTCGATACAAGTCAAAAAATATGTGGCCGTGGACGATTGCGGCAAAGTTATTAATCCACTTTTGGTGGACGGCCAGATTCAGGGAGGCATCGCCCAAGGCATGGGGCAGGCTCTTCTTGAGGAGGTCATCCATGATGAAAATGGCCAGATCCTGACCGGGAGTTTGATGGATTATGCCCTGCCTCGGGCCCAAGACTTGCCGGTGCTGGAATTAGCCCGCACGAAAACTCCCACGCCGGTCAACCCCCTTGGAGTCAAAGGAATAGGAGAGGCGGGAACGATCGGGTCGATTCCAGCTTTTGTCAATGCAGTGGTGGACGCACTAGCTCCCTTTGGCGTAACCCACATCGATATGCCGTTAAGACCTGAGAAGATCTGGCGAGCATGCCGGTCAAAAGAGGTTGCAGAAACAGGAGGCGGACGATGATCCCGGCCCCCTTTGAATACCTAACGCCTCAAAACTTGGATGAGGCGATCCGTGTATTGACCTCACACGGAGACGACGCGAGGCTTATGGCCGGCGGCCATAGTCTTCTGCCGATGATGAAGCTGAGACTCGCAACGCCCAAGTGGCTCATCGATTTGAGTAGGATCCCTGGCCTGGCGGGTATCAAACAGGAAAAGGATGAACTGGTCCTTGGCGCTATGACCACCCACTATCAAATAGAAAGTTCGGTGCTTCTGAGAAAAAAATGTCCGCTTCTTCCGCAGGCGGCCAAGGCCATCGGTGACGTTCAGGTGCGCAATCGTGGAACCATCGGTGGAAACTTGGTTCATGCAGATCCCGCAGCCGATATGCCTGCGGCGATCCTGGCACTTGGTGGGGTATTAATGCTGGTGGGAGCCAAGGGCAAGCGCTCCGTTCCGGCCGAGGAGTTTTTCCTAGGCCTTATGACCACCGCTATGAGCCCTGATGAAATCCTCACTGAGATCCGGGTTCCGGTTATGTCTGGCCGTGGCGGCACGGTTTACCTCAAGCTGCCGCAAAAAGCTTCCGGCTTTGCTATCATGGGTGTGGCGGTATGGCTAGGAGTAAGAAGTAGGAAGGTATGTGAGAACGTTGGTATCGGTATCACCGGTCTGGATTCGAAACCTTTCCGTGCCAAGGGAGTTGAGGACCGCTTGAGGGGGAATCCGCTAAAACCGGACCTCATCCAGGATGCGTCCTACGAAGTAGCTAAAGGAGTGAATCCATTGGACGACATCCACGCGTCCGCCGAATTCCGGGCCCATCTCGCACAACTTTACACTGCAAGAGCCCTTCAAGAAGCAGCCAAGAGAGCCGGAACCTAAAAAGGTAGAATACCTGTTCGTTGCAGGAAGAGGGGAATAGAATTCGCCCTTTCTAACCTACCTTGGTTTTTGCTTTAGTAACGAGGACATCGCCATTGGACGTTCTAAAGGGTCTAGCGATAAACCGTTTAATGGACTCATCGTTGGCAAAAATCTTTTGGGCACGAGCGGTGTGGACCTCTATGGATATGATATTGGGGTCGTCCGTCCGAGCTTCTCTAAAAACACCATTCTGAATCATCCGATGAACGGACAAGCGGTTATCGTGGGTCGGCGTCACGTAATGCACCATATCGGTCTTATAGCGGTGAAGGAGAAAGAAATGCATGAGTGACATCAAGCGCCGGGCACGGTACTTTTTAACCGTATTCTGATCTTTAACGGCGAGATATTTTCTTCCTTCTCTGTCTTTGTCCACTCTGTACGTGATTTCGGCGATCTTGTCGTGGGCTTCATCAAAGACGTTCAACATCATCTCCTCGGAGCCAGCCCACCTTTCCTTAACCTCAACGCTCAACTCGCCCCCTTTGTAGATCCCTTGGTTGCTCCAATACTGGATCCAAATATGAAGCCATCTCTCCAGCACGCTCGTGGGCACCTCGATGGCCTTTCTATGTTGCGCTTCCGTAGACTTCCCACCCATGGATGAGGTAGTCAGTGACGGGCCCCGAGCCGCCCGGCGGAACCGATCCGACCACGGTCCGCCAACAAAGGTCTGGGGATATTGCGCCGGATCGTTCGCGAGACGGAGCGACCGTTGAATCAGCCTTACAAACCCGAGCACGCCTTCCTCTTTTATGGCTCGGGCAAGTCGTCCGTTCACCAGCGCTTCGCTCTGATGACCCGCGTAGGTAATAAAGTTGAATACATAGCCCATCTTACCCAACTCATTGTCAAAGCTGCGGATCTGGTCATCGGTGAACCCCCAAGCATCCCAGTTCCACGAGGGAGACAAGTTGTAGGATAACATCTTGTCGGGAAAAACGGCATGGATGGCATCGGCCCAGGCCTTATCGTCCTCGAGATCCGGTCTCGTCGTCTCCCGCCAGACCAAATCGGAAAATGGCGCTGTGGCCAGTCCCCTTGCAACCGCCATGTCACGTCCCCCGGTAATCTGGTAAAAACCATCCGGCGTCCTCGGGAGTTCCCAACTCCAAAAGATATCGATTCCTATCGCCTTTGCCCGTTTCCGTGCTTCATCTTGAGAAACGCTGCCGGCAAACCTTTTCCATCGATCCACGGGAAACGGAATCTTTGTTTTATTATGAGCCCGCTCCTGTATCTCATCCGCGACCGCATCCGCATAGGTTTTCAGACCCGCCTTCTTCGCCCACACCCGGCGGATCTCCGCCAAGATATTGTCTAAGGTTTCCTCAGTGATCGATTTGATCCATATCTCCCGTGTCGCAAGCTCTTCGCGAGTAGTTTTCGGGCTCTTCCCCTGACTCCGAGCCTGCTGGCGAGATTTTTTCAAAAGAGACAACTCGTTGTTTAGCCTTGTCATCCCCTCACGAATACGATAGGTCAACCGCTCTTGCTTCAGCCATTCCTCTGCCTCTCGGTAGGCATTCTCCGAAATCCGATGAAGAAGGTGCCCGTTAATCTCCTTAAATCCCCTTTTGTAGAACTTTCTGATGACTGCCAGGTTGACGTTCTTGAAAGGAACGATGTTCGGGTTGGTCGCCCCGTAGACAAACGGGTGGTCGCGCTCGTCATCCACGCTGTCGATGGCGGTTGCGTCGTTGGAATCAGTCCGTGCCACGATAACTCCCGGGACACCCAGAACATCGAATTGCAGCCGTGCCGTGTTCAACCGCGAGATAATCTCCGCCGTAGAGACCAGCACTTTTTGCCCTTGATGGCCACAGACTTTGCAACCGGGTTTCTGATCCTCGATGTGAATGGCACCAATCTTGTTCTCAACAAACTTCTTTACCAGATTCCTGATATGGTGTTCTCCGCCATGGCCTGTGTCGCCATCCGGAATAATCATCGGCGGGGAAAACTCGATCGCCGGCATCCTCTTTCTTTGCACCGATGTCATTCTCATCCGGTTGGACCGCTGCACCTCATCCTGGTGCATCAACGCGCGCACCCACGAGGCCCCCTCTTTAGGCACTCGATCCAAGGCGTAGTTGGCCAAGTCTGCACCCGGATCTTCCGAGTCGGAACCTCGCGCCGACGTTGCCCATCCACCCAGATATAGAATCTTTATCCCTTCCATGACCGCCCGAACCGCGCCTGTCGGCGTATAGGGGCCATAAGAGATCTCTTGCTTCTTTACTCGAAACAGACGCAGGAGGTAATTATACATCTTTACGGCTGCCTGCTCTGCTATCGTGTAGTCTTCCCTTACGTTGCCGCGGAGGGCGACGACTTCATAGGGTGTGTGAAGACGAGTGATCTGACTGAATCTGGGGCTTTGAAACCAGGCCTCCGTTTCCCGTAACTCCTTGGCCCATTCGATAGCCTCCATATCTCGCCTCGAGTCTAATCGTGTAATATTTTTGCTCGTGATGGCCATTGAATCGATTATCTCCTTTTTTGGAATATATAGTATACGCCGTGGCCTGCCACGGGGTGATTAATAGTAGCTCAAGACGGATTTCGTTACTATAGCCGCTTCAAGTCGATGATGGTGGGCTTAGAAGCCCACGGCTGCCGGTGCGCATCTACCCAAATTTACGGTGTTACGCTCAAACAAAGGGCTCGAGGTCCGGTCGAGCACGCTTTAGTGTTTTGTCTCTCTCGTGCCGCTTAGATGCCTTGGGCCGAGCTCAGGCCGAGGGGAGCCCTCGACGAAGCCTTCGTTATCCGGGCATCTGCGCGCCCTCGCTTGACGCTCCGGTAGAACTGCGGGCTAGTCAGTAAAGTTTGGTTTTCTCTTTTCCAGAAATGCCAGGGTCCCTTCTTTGAGATCGTGACTGGTGGTCAGGTTGGCAAAGGAGCGCGCTTCCATCTCCAGTCCTGAGGGAAGATCGACTTCCAGGCTCTTGTTGACAAGCATCTTTGATGCCTCCATGGCAAGACGGGGGAGGGCGGCTAGCTTGGCGGCAAAGCTTTTGCTCTCTTCCAAAACCTTCCCTTTCGATACCACTTTCATGACCAAACCTAAGGATAGGGCCTCCTCGGCGGTAATAGGATCTCCTGTTAAAATCATCTCTTTGGTCTTGGACGCGCCGATAAGGCGGGGAAGCCTCTGAGTTCCTCCACCTCCTGGAAAGGCGCCGATTTTGATCTCGGGCACGCCAAACTTGGTCCCTTCCGCAGCGATGCGAAAATCACAGGCCAGAGTCATCTCGCACCCCCCACCCAGTGCGTAGCCTGCCACCGCGGCGATAACGGGCTGAGGAAGCGCCTCAATCCGGTCGAAGAGGAGTTGAAATTCCCTGGAGTGTTTGTAAGTCTCCTCCGCGGTCGATGCATCCTTGATCTCGCTGATGTCCGCACCGGCACAAAAGAAGTCCTCTCCGCCGGTCAGGATCACCACTTTTTGTTTGGGATCTTCCGCAATCTCTTTTAAAGCCGCTTCGATCTCATGTCTCAACTCGGTGTTGAGGGAGTTTTTCTTCTGCGGCCGGTTGAGCCGGATAATCGAAACGCCACCTTCTTTCTGAAAGATTAGGTTTTGAGACATAGCTGTTCCTCCCTTACTAAACTGGAAACAGATCGTGCGTGTACCAGGAAGTGCCTTGGTTGGGTGATGCCATTAAGATCACCCGTTGATTGAACACCGGCCTTTCATGGCCGCAATCTCTAAGCAAATTGCTGTACGAGGTCTTCAAATTTCACAGCCCCCTTCTCCTTAGCCGTAAGCTGCATCGCTTCGATTTTCTCCGCGAGCGTAGGTCGTCGGCTCCGGCGCAAAATTCCCAGATAGATCCTCTCACTATGGGTGGCCAACTTGAAAGCCTCCGTAACGTCTTCCGGATCGTGACTTTCCGGTACAGAGTCGAGGTTTTTGATGATTCGAGCCACATTCATGTCCGTAGTGTTAAAAGCGGCACAACTGGTAAGGACCTCGATGAAGGAAAACCCCGGATGGCGAATTCCTTGGATAATGAGTTCCTTCAAGTGGTCTTTTTTGACTGAAAAGCCTCGAGCTACAAAGCCGGCTCCATAAACAATTGCTAGGGCCGCGGGGTTCACAGGTTCACCGGGAAGACCGAAAGGTGAAGTTTTAGTGAGGGGAGATAGAAGCGTTGTTGGAGAGAACTGCCCTTTGGTCATGCCGTATATCGCATTGTTGAATAGGATGTAGGTAATGTCTGCGTTATTACGTATGGCGTGAGGTAGATGCCCCCCTCCGATGGCCAAACCATCCCCGTCTCCTCCCACGGCAACGACGGTTAGGCCCGGGTTAGCTGTCTTGACACCCTGAGCGATGGGTAACCCGCGCCCATGGATCCCGTGGAAACCATAAGCCTTGATAAAATAGGGAAGCCTGCTGGAGCAGCCGATTCCAGAGATAAGGGCAAGTTCTTGGGTGCGCAGTTTGAGATCCATCAAGGCTTCCACCAATCCGGAGAGGACCCCGTAATTCCCGCAGCCTGGACACCAAACAGGGGTAACGTCACCTAGGTAATCGCAAAACTTATCCTGCTCTTCCATAAACCTGCTCCTTCCTCGTATGGAGACTTTCGGCAGCTTCGAGAATTTTTTCTATGACCTCTCCAGGTTCCAGTGGGATCCCTTTGACCTTGGTCAAGCCGATAGTCGGGATCCGATAGCTCGACCGCAACAGCGTCGCGAACTGTCCGACAAAATTAAGCTCTGGAACTATGATCTTTTTAACCGTAGAAAAGAATTTCTTGAGCTCAGCGTGGGGAAGAGGACTCAGGACCTTGGGGATAATGGCTCGCACCGGAATCCCCATGTCGTCAGCCACGTGAATGGCCTCCTCCACGGATCCCCTGGTAGAACCCCAGGTGAGGATACCTATTTCGGCATCCTCATTACCCAGGTAAGTACAGAGATCTCTGGTTAAAGGATCGGATTCTATGGATGCCAACTTGCGGAATCTCTTAACGGTCATAGCGGTGTGGGTCTCTTCGTCGCAGGCAAAGTTACCCTCCTCGTTATGCTCGAGGCCGGTGACCATATGTTCTCCTCCACCGGTTCCCGGGACGGCAACCGGGGATACTCCGGATTCGGTGAGTTGATAACGGGCAAAGCTGTTTCGGTCCCCGGGATCAGTCGTGAGCCGGGTGCCCGCCGAAATTTTCTGGACACTGTCCCAGCTCACACTTTCTAGACGGCTTGAGAGGGACTGGTCCAGCAGGACAATCACGGGCAACTGGTATTTCTCCGCTATTCCAAAGGCTAAGGAAATGATGTGTAGGCAATCGGCAACAGAGGTGGGTGCCATGACCACCCTCGGGGCATCCCCGTGTGAACCGTACAGAGCGAGGAAGAGATCGGATTGCTCGGTCTTTGTGGGCATGCCCGTACTGGGGCCTCCCCTCTGGGAATCCACGATAACCGCAGGAATTTCCGCCATGGAAAGAAGGCCGATGGTTTCCGACATGAGGGAGAGCCCGGGGCCGGAAGTGGCGGTCATGGCTTTGGCGCCGGCCCACGACGCCCCGGCCACCCCACATATGGCCGAGATCTCATCCTCTGTTTGCAGCACTTTGCCCCCTAGTTTCGGCAGCCGTACGGCAAGCCATTCCATGATCTCTGAGGCCGGCGTAATGGGATAACCGAAGAAACATCTCAATCCTGAACCCGCGGCACCAAGGGCAATGGCCTCGTTGCCTGTCATGAGGAGGTTGCGCTCTTTGTTTCCTTTTGGAAATTGGAGGGGATTTGTTTCAAGACTTTCCGCCTGAGCGAAATCAATTCCCTTTTGCAAGGCGTCCAGATTGTGCTGTAGGATCGTAGTTCCCTTCTTGGCAAATTTCTCGGAGAGGAAGGCTTCTATCCTTTTTTTGGAGAGCCCCAATAGCTGAGAAAGCGCTCCAAGAACCACAATATTTTTACTGATACGGCTACCGATCTCGCGTACGGCTATGCGTTCGAAAGGGACCTTATAGATGGTTTTAGGTAAGTGGTTTTTAGGCAGGTCGCTCTCCGCTTCGCAGAGAAGGGCCCCCTCTTCTTTGAGATCGGAAAGGTTTTTATCCAGAGCCTGTTGATTGAGGGTCACAAGAAAATCTACTTTTTCCCCGTGATAGGAGATTTTCTTATCGCTAAAACGGACCTGGATCATGCAGGATCCCCCTCTGATTTCCGCCGGAAAGGTACGAAAGGTGACTACATGCAGCCCTTCACGCGCAGCGATTCGGCAGATCATCTCGCCGATGGTGATAACCCCCTCACCGGACTCACCTGCGACACGAAGTACAAAATCATGATGCATGGGATCTCTCCTCCCAATCTACGCCGTTTGCCTGCAACACAGGATCCCAGAAAGACCAGCGGTTATCGATGATCTCCTGGGCCCTTTTCAACATCTCAGGGAATGCTCTCATGCCGGCAAACCTCTCCTGTAATTCGAGATATGCCCTGACCGGCAAGTATCTTTTGGGGACATAATTCAGGGTGAAAAGAACGGTCTCAGTCTTTTTGTCGTTTTCTGCCTCGTAAAGGGTCCAGGAACGGGTCTCGAGGGCGAGGTCGGTTATTTCGTGCAATACGTCCGTTTCGCTTTTCCAGCCCTCGGGACAAACCGAATAGATCTCCACGACACAAGGCCCCTCTATGGCAGCGGCCTTTTGCACCTTGATCATTAGGTCGCGGTGGTTCAAGGGACAAGCGGTGGCCACGTACGACGCCCCGGCTGCCAGCGCGAGGTCGGGTAGTTGTTGAGGCGTCCTCTGGTTCCCGCGAATTGTTTTCCCGAATGGTGTCGTGGTCGTATGGGTCCCGTAAGGTGTCGCCCCGGATCCTTGGATCCCGGTGTTCATATAAGCCTGGTTGTTAAGGCAGACATAGATCCCATTCTCCCCCCGGGCAATCCAGGCCAGGAGTGATTGCAATCCAATGTCATACGTGGCGCCATCACCGGCTATCCCTAGGTTGATGAAATCGTCACCCGAGATCCGTCCGCCCTGCTCGAGGGCTCTCAGGGCGGCGATATTACCACTGAGTGTCCCGCCGGTGTTGGGAAAATTGTTGTGATCCACGGCCACCTCTCCCCAGCAGGAAGTATTTTGCGTCGTGATCACCTCGTTGCAACCGGTCCCTATGCTTGCAACAACATGTTTCCCGGAAAGCTTTAAAGCCCGCAGGACTTGATTCGTGCCGCTCACCATGCCACAACCGGTACAACCCTGATGACCTGACGTCAGACCGGTCGTCGGCACAGCCCCGTAATCGCCTAAATCCTGTACCGGCTCGGGTAAAAGGAAGCTGTGTGGATTGGAGCCGATATAACGGTTAAAATAAGTTTTAAACATCTTTTTACCTCATCCATAGTGAAGTTCTTCCGCCGCTGATGGCCAGCTCCCATGAGATTGATCCTCAGGACGCCAGTCCAGAAAATCCTGACCGACGGCGAGATGGTGCTCCTTTTTGGTTTTCTTTATCTCCTGGTCCGAAGTCTCGGTAAAGCCTTCTCGGATGGCTTTTAAATTTTTATCCGTTGGTTTGGGAACATGTTCTTTGTAATAATCGAGCGCCTTTTCGAGGGGGACTTTTTGATAGACCTTGTGTAAGGCTCCGAGCATCACCATGTTCAAGTGTTTGAGCCCTAACCGATGGGCAATTTCGCCTGCAGGCACGGTAAAGACACGGGTCCGGTTTTCGTTTGTTTTCAGGATCTGGCGGATCTTTTCAATGGCGAGACCTGAGGTGTTAATTAGAAGTGTGCCCCCTTCCTTAAGCCCCTCCAAAACTTGATGTTCGGGAGAATGGAGTATCGTATCATCGTAAAGGATCACGAGATCCCATGCCCGGCTGAACGAGCGGCTCTGCGTGGTCTTGTTGGCGTTGACCAAGGTGTCTGTTGTAATAATGGCCCCCCTTCTTTCCGACCCGAAGGCGGGAACAGTCAGGATTTTGTAGCCGCTTTGGATACCTGCCCCGGTAAGACCGACGGCGGACGTTATGGCTCCTTGCCCTGCTCGACTGTATATTCGAATCTCATGCGTATCTTGTGGAATCCGGCGATAAAATTTTTCTTTACGAGCTTGTTTCTTCCAGACCTCTCCCCATTTCCGCCAGAGTTTAGGATTCACCTGACCTTCACGCTCGGCAAAGATAGGGTCCTCCTCGATGCCCAACCAATAGGGCTCCGTTCGGTAGGGTTTCCCCTCAGCCATGTTTTCGGCCAAATTGAACATGGTTTGAAAATGTTCTTGCCGGACCTCACTTCCTCCCAAGCCACCGATTACGCTGGCTACCTTGGGGCATTGAATACCCAGGTGTAGATGCAGCGCAGTGATTATCCTTTGGGCCAACGGAGGGAAGGGTGCCCCATGGTGCAGCCCTTCGTCAAAGACAACAACGGCCTTTGTTCCGGCCGCGGCCAAAGCCTGAGAGATTTCTTTCGCGGGAAATGGAGAAAATAGGCGGATCTTTAACAAGGCAATCCCCGGGATTCCCTTCTTTCCCTGTAGGTAGCGGGTGACCACTTCTCCGGGGTTCGCGGATTCCCCCATAATGGCGATTACAAGCTTGGCCTTTTTGTCACCCACCCATTCAAAGAGGCCGTACGGACGCCCGAAGGCTGCTCCGAATGCTTTTCCTGCCTGCAGGGTTACTTCGACTGCATTGCCGAGTGCCGCCATCTGATTTCTCTTGTGCCGTCGGTAGGGATAGGCGGAGAGCATGGCCCCGTAAGTGACCGGCTTCTCAGGTGCGAATAAGGGGTAGAGGGGGCTGAAGGGAGGGAGATAGCGGTCCACCTCGTCTTGTGTTGGGATGTCCACCCCTTCGTAGGCGTGGGTACCGGTGAATCCTCGTAAATTTATCGTGAAGGGGAGCCTCACCCTTAGGTCTTCCGCAATACGATATCCCTGGATGATGTTGTCGAGGGTTTCCTGAGCATCCGCAGCAAAGATCTGGATTGTCCCGCTATCACGCATGGCGTAAGCATCCGAATGATCAGCCCAGATATTGATCGGGGCGCCGGTGGCGCGGTTACCTATAAAGAGACCACAGGGAATCCCACCACCAGCCGCGTTTTCCAGGACCTCAATCATATAAAGCAGACCTTTGGAAGAGGTTGCGGTCCCGGCGCGGACACTTTTGCCGGCTGCGATGATTTGGCTGGCGGCGCTGTGCTCAGATTCGGCATTGATAGTCACGGCCTCCATGGCTCCGTCGTTAACCCAACGCGAAATCTGCTCAGAACAGGAGGTAGAAGGCGTGATCGGATAATAGGGATAGCACTGGACACGTGATCGCCTAAATCCCCATGCTGCGGCGCCGGTGCCTGATAATACCGTGGTCACTACTAAACCTCCTTGCCTATTGAGGCATGCTGTTTTTATTCCCCGAAATGTTTTGACCGCATAACCGGCTCAAAGGTTTTGCCGTCCACCAGGATACAATCAGCGGCGGTCCGGACACATTCGACCCAGCAAATGAAACAGCCCTTGCAAGCCAGGGGATCAATCTCGTGAAAACTTCCTTTCCCTTGGCCTCTCAGGTGGATTGCGTTTTCCGGACACATGATCGCGCACCGGCCGCATTCATCTCCTAGGCAACCTTTAGTGTCGATGAAAAACTCCCGTGTGCGCCAACCGCTCACATCCCTAGGTTTCTCTGCTAGATTTTCAATAACCGCCCCCCGGTGGACATCTAGGCAGATCCGAGGATCTTCAAAGACTTCGTGCCGGATGGCATGTCCCTCCGGCCGATAGAGAAAAAGCCGCGCCTGTGGGCCAATATCTCCCATGTCACTCAGGATCTTTGGTGTGTCTATTCCGTCGATGGGTTGACGAGCCACCTCCTCGATGGTCAGAATTTCTGCGGGCCGCAGGTGTTTTTTTACTTGTTCACCGTGGTTTGAAGGAGCAGGAACCGCTGGTACTTCCCGGGCCTGTATCGTGACCATTTGGCCGGAAACAATAAACTCTTTGTGCCGATTGATGGTTGGCAGAGCCTGATTCTCCCCCTCTGGAGCTAAAGTTTGTTTATCCTCCATATTCATTCCCGCCTTTTTCTGAAAGAGAGACGAAGCGGCCCTTTCAGCTACCTCTAAAAAAGCCTTCAGCTACTTGCCGCAGGAGGTTTTCAGAGCCTAAAGAGTTGGGCCGCATTTTCCCTGAGAAGTTTTTTCTTGGTCTCTTCCCTTAGCCCGAGTCCTTCAACCTGGTCCAGGCTCTCTTTCCAGGGAAGTCCGTTGGTTCCCCATAAAGAACGATCCTGCCCCATACGACTGTTAATGAACTGGATAATTTCTGGTTTGAGATACTTGGGCATCCACGCATCCACGCCAAAGTAGACGTTGTCCCACTTGTAGCAGACGGATATGAGCTCCTCGACCCACGGCCAGCCCGTATGGGCACCGATGATCTTGAGATCCGGAAAGTCGCTGGCAATCCGGTCAAGAAAGATGGGGCGCGCATGTTCACTGGGCATGGCTTCCAACACATGGCCTACCTGCATGGAGACGGGGATATCCAACTCCACGCACTTCGCGTAAAGGGGGTACATCTTGGAATCATGGAGCGGAATGTCGAACCCGTAAATATGTATATAGATCCCTTTAAAGCCGTATTCCTTTACTGCCCGCTCAATCTCTTGCAGGGATTCCTTGATCCGAAAGGGGTTGTAGCCTGCAAGCCCGACAAAGCGGTCGGGATGACTTGTGACATACTGAGCAACCTCCTCTAGGCTCGTGTCCATGTACATCCACTTGTTCCGGTAAGACCACATCTTGCATTGGGTGATGAATACCTTCTCAACTCCAGCCTCATCCATTTTGGCAATCATCGCATCAATGCTTTTGTACTCGGGCAAGCCGCCAATGGCGCGCTCCATACGGCAAATGAGCTCTCCTTCTTTCGCCTTGTTCCATTTGCTGATGAACTCGGGTGTTGCCACGTAGTACATGAAGTCAATTGCTTTAGTTCCGTTTACCATCTTCTACTCCTCTCGTGGCTCGCGCTCGCTTCATCACGAACACGAATCACGATCACGAACACGTTTGAACCTACATCATGGTTAAACCACCGCTTACACTTAGGGTCTGTCCCGTCATGAAGTCGGCGCCGGGCGAAACTAAGAAAAGCACAGCCTCCGCCAGCTCTTCAGGTTTTGCGACCCGTCTCAATGGGGTAGCCTTAGTGATGGCATCGATCAGTTTTGCAGTATCCGCCGACTGGGAGCGGACTGCCTGGAGCAGCGGGGTCTCCGTTAATCCAGGGCAGACGACATTGACGTTGATCTTGTACCTCGCCACCTCGCGGGCAAGGGACTTGGAAAAAGCTATGGTAGCACCCTTCGCACCGGAATAGACCGCCTCCCAACTGGAGCCTGCCCGCCCGGCGTCAGAACCGATATTGACGATTTTTCCAGACCCACGGGAGATCATATGAGGCAGGACGGCCTTGGCAGTATGGAGCACCGATTTGAAATTAATGGCCAGGATTCGCTCCCAGGTGTCTTCCTCACTCTTCACGAAGGGCTCAAGCCTGTCCCATCCCGCGCAATTGACTAGGATATCGATCTGAGCGAACTGGGCTAAAATTTTTTCTACGGTCTGCTCCACCTCGACTCGCTGGGTGAGGTCTACCGCACAAGCTATGGCTTGGCGCCCCATAGTCTTGATCTCATCTTTAACCTTCTCGGCGTTGTTCACCGCAATGTCCGCTACTGCCACTTGGGCTCCTTCTCGGGCCAAAGTGATGGCCGTGGCCCGTCCAATGCCACTTCCACCGCCTGCCACTATGGCTGACTTGCCTTCCAGTTTCATCGCGGCTCCTTCCTAGAAAACATCGTTCAAAGCATTCAAATAGTTATAACGGCTTACATCATTAAGCTGAACCAAGGGTTCATCGCTGCTAGCTATACATCTACGCCACGCTGGCCTGCGGCCTGATCGCCGGTTCTTGCGGGCTTTGACGGATCTTCTCCAGCCGGCGCTGCGCTAGAAGCGCCGCACCCAAGGCCCCGATCATATCGGGCTCCTCGCTGACATTGATCTCTTTTTTCAATGTTTCCCGGAGAGCTCGGACCATGCCTTTTTGCCGTGCCACTCCTCCGACAAAAGTGACTTCATCCTCAAGACCGGCTCTTTTCATTAGTGCCATGGCCCGGGTAGCTAATGAATTGTGAACCCCACGCAGAATATCTTCGACTGTGTCTCCGGAGGAAACGTGATTGATGATCTCTGATTCCGCAAGCACCGCGCAGACGCTACTGATAGTCTGCGGTTTGTCCGATCTCATGGAGAGTTCCCCAACGTCTTCGACCTTTATCTCGAGATATTTGGCTGCCTTTTCGATGAAGCCTCCGGCTCCTGCGGCGCACTTATCGTTGGTGCGAAACTCTCGGACCTTTCCACTCTCCAGGACCCGTATGGCTCGCGTGCTTTGAGCCCCGATGTCTAAGACGGAGCGGGTCTTCGGAAACAGGAAAACCGCCCCACGGCCGACGCAAGTGATGTCGGTGATCTGAATATCTCGAAAGGGCACATTGTATCGACCGAAACCGGTGGTCGCAATGTAACTCAATTCTTTCTCTCCAAACCCTGCTTTCTCTAATGCCAAATCCAGAGCCTCTTTAGCCACCTCGGGGAAATCGGGTCTTGTCTTTATCGTGCTCTTACCACGCACACGCCTTTCCTCATCCAAAACGATCACCTTGCTAGTTTTCGCACCGATATCAATGCCTGCTACGAAGTCCATGCATCCTCCCGTAGTCCGGAACCCTATTTTCAGAGTTCAAATTTCCGCACAAACACTATGTTGTCGCCTCCGCCCGTTCCTGATTGCCTATTGCCTCTCCTTTGACGGCGCGCTCCAGTGCGAATAGGCTTGCCCCTAACGCCCCTGTATAGTGGGAATCGGGGCTCACGTTGATTTTCGTGCCCAGTTTGTTCTCCAATGCGCGAACCATGCCTATGTTCCGTGAAACTCCTCCGGTAAAGGTGATTTGCTCTTCAATCCCGACTCGTCGCACCAAAGAAATAGTCCGTGCCGCAATGGCGCTATGCACGCCCCCCAAAATGTCTTCAACCTTTTTGCCCTGGGCGAGGTAGGACATGATGTCCGATTCGACAAAAACAGTGCATACGGTGGTAAGGCGGACCGGATGCTTCGCCTGAAGAGAACGTTCCCCGATGTCGTCCAATGAAAGAAGTAGGGCTTCAGCCGAGTTGGCGAGGAATCTCCCGGTTCCTGCAGCGCATTTGTCGTTCATGACGAAGTCTTTCACATCTCCTTCCTCGCCTACCTTGATCCCTTTTGCATCCTGTCCTCCCATGTCTATGACGGTCCGCGTACCGGGAAACAGGAAATTCGCCCCGCGGGCGTGACAACCAATCTCGGTGATCTGGGCGTCACCGAAAGTAACTTTGTATCTTCCATATCCTGTGCCGATTACATAGGCTACGTCTTCCTGTTTTAGCCCCACTTGGAGCACGGCTTCGGCGAAACAGTGCTCCGCAGCTCGCGTGACATAGGCACCGGTAGGGACAAGAGACCTTCCGACGATCTCCATCTTTTCATTGATAATGATGCCTTTGGTCTGGGTTGAACCGACGTCGATACCTGCGGCGTAGGTCATGACTTTCCTCCTGTAGCTGAAGACTTCTGCAAGATTTTTTTATGCTCCAGTGATTCAAAAAAAGCATCGATGCGATTTTTCAGCTGCGCCTCGGAAAAATATCGGGGGTCCTCGATATCCGACTCGATAAGAAGAGTGGGAATATTGAGGTCTTTGGTGAAATGTTCCCGCATATCTCCCTGTCCAGCGGAGAACAAGCGGCAGCTCTTCACGGAGTGGATCACCAGCGCGTCTGCCGACCATTCCTCAATGTAACGTTGGATCTGTTCGTAACGTTGGAGAAAGCTACGATTGCAGACGTTCCATTCGAGCATATGCTCGGCAATGGATTCTAGGGGGCGATTGGAGTCATGTTTAAAGCCGAACTCCCACAATCCGCCGACGGTGGAGTACGTTGACGCTACCGCCACAGCTCCCCATTTCGAAAAGAGATCTCGGAACGTACGCAAATACGGCCACGGGGGTGGTCCTTCGATTACGAATCGAAAGCGCTCTTCGGGAAGGGGTCCGACTCCCATCTGGACCTTCTCTTCTAATTCTTTAAGAGCGGTTTCAAAAAACCTCAGCCCCTCTTCGGTGCCCCTGAGGCAATACAGCGGAGCCATCATGGTTACAGAATCGAAGTAGGCATCGAAAGGGGAGGGGGTGTTTTTAGTCAGGGACTTGATCCGAGACCAGATCTCTCCGGTCTCACCCGAAAGGGCAACGATCCTTTTCAATCTGGCATAATCCAGTTTCTTCCCCGATATCCTCTCGCAGGCCTCGATCACCTCTTCGAGCTGTCGGACCACATAGGTCACATCCTCCGGAGTCGGCTTACCGGATGGAAGACGATTGAAAGGGATATCGAGGTTATAGATTTCACCTTTCGAATATTCTGCGAGGTGCTCGAACCACTGGAGGTAGACATTACACCCTACGTAGTTGCATAGAATGAGGGAAGGCTCCGGGATCGTGGCGAAGGGGGTCTTGCGATCGCCCAGGAAAAGCCCGACGTCCGCTTTGACATAGGCGCAGTTATCCATCGAGTAGCCAACCTCCTCCGCCTTCTGAATATGGCGAAGAGCGACCTTTTTGACGGCCAATTGAAGGGCGTTGATTTCCGGATATACCGGGATCATGTCAAAGCACTGAACCAGCTCCACAGGGTTGCCGCTGATCAGCATATAAACGGCCTTACCCTCTCCTTGTTCAGCAGCGCGGGTGAGTGTTTTAAAATAGCGGCCCATGGTTTCCTTCTGAATAAGGTGCATCTGACCTTGATAATTTGTTTTTACATTTTCCGCAGTTTTTGCCATTGTGTTCTCCTAATCCAGCAGCATCGATTCGACAAAGGTTTCTACTTCGGTTCTAGCCTTATCGAAGATCCACATCTTTTCCTCGAATTCGAGATAAAGGTGTGGAATCTCTTCACGTTCTAACGCCTGACGGTAAAGCGCATAGTCGAACAGCGCGGGCTCACAAAACTTAGCGGCCAGAATCACTACCGCAGCCGCTCCAGTTTCTCTTACCTTATCAATCAGGTGTTTGGATTTGGGCTCTCTGAGATCGTGTTTAACACCAGAAAAAACGCTCTTGTTGATGTAGGCCCGTGCCAGGCTTCGTATAGGGTCGTCCTCTACCGGAAGATCTTCCGTAAAAAAACGCCAGCCTTGCAGAAAGTCATCGTCTAAAATGTAACATCCCGCAGCCTCAAGCCCCTCGATCAGTTCCAGGGGGGGCTGTTCACAGAAAGAACCCTCCAGGATAACCTTGATCCGATCTTTTAGTTTTTCATTCCTCTGGTTGAGTAGTGAAAGTGCTTCTTTCAAAATAGTAATATGTTCTTCAACAGGGAGTAATGTCCCGATGCGACTGAGGACATAGCACCCTACGGTCGATAAGTCCTGGGGTCTTTCCATGCGAAAGTTATAGAGGTCTCGCATCAACTTCCTCTGTTCATTGTATAAACGGATACTTTGCCGCAGGGCTTCGTCGGTAATGGATTTTCCAGCAAGAGTTTCATAGCTTGCCTTCAGGCGGGTGTACTCGGCGACCAAGTAATCCTCGGTGTGGCGTGAGACCATATTTTGCGGGAAATGTATGTACTCTACCATGAGTTGGGGGAAGTTTCGTTTAAAGACGCTCCCTAGATTTCTTGCCGGGTCGCATATGGAATGAAAGACGATACCATCGAGAAAATTCAGTTTCTTAGTTAAACCAAGCTCCAAGGTGCTCTTTACAATCGAACAGATAAAGGACTGAAAGCGAGAGTCAGCGTGGGCGATTTCGAGTCGATTCCCTCCACCGACAATTCCTACCGGCAACATTCCTCCCGCATGGATAATTTCAACAGGGGTATAAACCGGGTAGCATCCGACTAACTTTGTTCCCGGGTGCTTCACCTTCCAGTCAGCAACTCGACTTAAGGGATCTTCCTCGAGAAATTCTTTATAATGAGAAATCAGTTCTTCAATCCCCATAAAAACTTCCCGTATCCTATCGGTCGTTCGTTCGGTTTTTGCGTTATTAAATTAAGAGAGCAAGTTACATGCCAAACTATATTGCGAGTATAGCTTCGGTAGCTTCGTAGTGTAACGAGGGGGACTTCTTAAATTTAGGAATGAATCCGGTAAAAATTCCTAATTCTTGGACTTCTTATTGCAACAACGATGGGAGGAAAACAATATGGGATTGGTAGGACACTCAAAACTGAGTGCCAATTAAGAAGTTCTTCCGGTCAGCCGGCTTACAGATCGTAGACCGGGGTATGCAGGGCGATATGCTTCCCGAGAGCGATGGCTCCAACAATATCCGCCCGACTCACGATCCCGACCAACCGCTCTCCCCGCATTACCGGTAGTCGCTTGATTCTGTGGGTGGTCATCAGGCCGGCAATCTCTTCCACCAGGGTTTCCTCAGTGACTCCAATAACCTTTTTACTCATGATGGCATTTACCTGTTTCCCCTTCTTGGCAACGATGTCGGACTCAGAGACGATACCCAAAATTTTTCCGCTTTTGTCCGCAACAGGTGCGCCACTAATCTGATTCTGGATGAGAATTTTTGCGAGACTCTTTATGGTGGCAGTAGGGCTGACGGTAACAATCTCTCGTGTCATAATATCTTTCGCTATCATAAAAACCTCTCCTTTCTAAGCCTTTTTTGTCATAAGGGCTGCAAGGTCAGCCACCCGACAGCTGTAAGCCCATTCGTTGTCGTACCAGGCCAGGACTTTAACCATTTTTCCTTCTAGCACGACTGTGGACAGTGCATCAACTATCGCTGATGCGGGGTTGCCGCGAAAATCACTAGAGACCAGTGGCTTGTCGCAATACTCCATGATACCGTTGAGGTTTCCTTCCGCAGCTTTTTTAATTGCCATGTTTATCTCAATGGCAGATACGGACCGTTTAAGATTTGCCACCAGGTCCACCACCGAGACGGTTGCTGTGGGGACGCGAAGAGAGATGCCGTGGAGCTGGCCGCGAAGTTCAGGGATGACCAGACCGATGGCCTTAGCCGCGCCGGTAGTTGTAGGCACGATATTCATGGCAGCCGCCCGTGCCCGCCGCAGGTCTTTGTGCATCAGATCCAGGATGCGTTGATCGTTGGTGTACGAATGGGTCGTGGTCATAAGGCCCGTTTCGATACCAAAGTTTTCCTGAAGTGTTTTGACTACGGGAGCGAGACAATTGGTCGTACAGGAGGCGTTGGAGACGATCCGATGCTTTCTGGGATCGTAGGTGGAATCGTTTACCCCCATGACCAGAGTGATGTCCTCATTTTTAGCCGGTGCGGTGATAATCACTTTTTTCGCGCCGGCCTCGAGATGGGAACGCACCTTGATTCCGTCGGTGAAGACCCCGGTTGACTCAATAACCAGTTCAACCTCAAGACGTTTCCAGGGAAGCCTGTTAGGATCCTTCTGGTTTAGAATCTTGATGTTCCGTCCGTCGACCCTAAGGACCCCTTCCTCGGTTTCCACCGTGCCGGGAAAGACACCATAGGTAGAATCGTATTGGAAGAGATGGGCATTGGTTTCCGCGTCGGCCATATCGTTCACCGCGACCACCGACAAGAGATTTTTGTAACGCTGCAGCATTGACCGCAAACAGAGACGTCCGATGCGACCAAACCCATTGATACCTACTTTAATTGCCATAGGTCCTCCTGACTAAAGACCTCCGCGAAGTTCCGTTACGAGGTGCCGGAATCTCTTTTGAAAATTTGCCGGGCTATACGTCTTGTCCCGAGTCGACGCCGCTGCGGCTAGCTTTGCTAACCTTCCTTTGCTTTCCAAGTCTTCCCGCTCTAGACGAATCATATATTCTCGCGCGATTCTGTAAGAAGGTTTACTCACATCCACCAAACGGATTCGCGTTTTACCCGTTCGCGGGTCGAGCAGTTGATTTAGGTTCAGGTAATGGAGCTTCCCATCTTCAAGGGAGGCCATTGCCGCATTGATTTTGGCGGCCTGAGGATCCGGGTTTAAAAGGAACCTCACGGCCCCGTAACCTAAGGCACGGACATACGCACAATCGAAGGCGAGCGGGGGTGCGCAGCGCGCCTCGTACCCGATATCTTTGTGGACAATGTGGATTTGCGAGCGGCGACTGGCGAAGCGCTGCTCCACTGCCGTTTTCAAGATAAAAGCGAGATCCATCTCTGCCAGGCGCAGGTGGCCGTAGTCATCCCGTGTGATACGTGCCCCTTCTATGCCCGCCATCTCCTCCGCAGGGATTCGTTCGAGCAGGCCCTCTGCTATCACGGCCACGCCATCGCAACGATTCCACAGGGCCTGGCGTTTTAAGATGGCTCCCTCGAGAATGTCACAGAGGGTTTCAAGATGTGCTGCGCCTGGAAATTCTTCCGGAATAATGGTGAGCGTAGCTCCGGCCGCTTTCCCGATCCCCAGTGCGAGATGGCCGGCAGAACGCCCCATGAGCGCAATAAAGTACCATCGGTTGGTGGTGCGGGAGTCTTCCATTAAGTTTTGAACAAGAGTAAAACCGAACTGCCGCGCCGTTTCGAAGCCGAAGGTGGGTGTCTCTCCAGGCAAGGGAAGGTCGTTGTCAATTGTTTTAGGCACATGACACAATCTGATGCGACCAGATGCGGACTTTGCTAGCTGGCTCGCGGCGAACATCGTGTCATCTCCACCAATGGTTACGAGATGACCGATCCCCAGTGCCTTGAGGGAATTTAAGACAACTTCCAGATCTTTGGGGTTTTTGGTTGGATTCGCCCGTGAGGTATTCAGTATAGAGCCGCCCTGAAAATGAATGCGTGAGACATCGTCATGATCCAGTACTTTGACGTGGTCCGTCTTGCCCGCCATGAGCCAGTGGAAGCCGTCGTAGATACCAGCGACGGTACGGTTCTGGTTACGGGCTTCCAGTGTTAAGGCGCTGATTACGCCATTGATACCCGGCGCAGGACCTCCGCCGACCAGGACGCCGACTCGATCCTGATGGGTGGCAGAGGAGCGAGGTTTTTTTCTAGCCATCGGCTTTTTGATAAAAAAACGTCGCCACCGCTACACTCAGAGCCTCTTTATTCTTTTCCTACAACCTATGATCTGTGCTTCGGAAGAACATATCGAGATCTTCATGTCTCTCCGGCAGGCTCTTAAGAGAAACTAGGGGCAACCAACTGGATGCCTAAGTCCCTTACTGGCGTTTGGTGTCTAGGATTCGAGTTGGATGAATCTTTCCATCATTGTTTACGTGTTAAAAAAGGAGACCGTCTAAACTGATCGATCCGCTGCCGAGAAAAATTAAGCCAAGGAGCGTTGTCAGGATGGAAAAAGGGAAGTCCGCACTCCCGATAAAGCCTTTCTGGATAAAGTTTCTTCCAGTCGCCACCAGCATAATAACCACGAGCCCCAGTGCCGCTACGCGGGCCCACAGTCCTAGAACCAACATCCCGCCTCCCACGAATTCTATAGTTCCGACTAAAATCGCCAGATGAAAAGGGAAGGGGAGCCCTAATCGCTCGATGCTTTTCGTGAGACTCTGGCGGCTTCCTTTAACGTCGTGCCAAAGACCTGTCATCTTAGGGTAGCCATGAACCAGAAATACCACGCCAAGCCCTATCCGAATTAAAAGGAGCCCCCAATTTTCCCCTATTTGCAAGATGTTATTCATTCTCGTTTCGCTTGAGCCCGGAGAAGCGCTGTTTTTTCCTTTTGGACCTCTAATGTCTCTGGGTGTATGATTACTTTATATATTTCTCGTGCCTTTTCAACTGAAATCAGCTCCTTAATCACATCCATTCTTACTTTTTCGGGATCGCGTTCTTCAGGGTGTCCAACCCCGGCTCCTCCACCGCTGACCTTGGCAATAATGTCGTTGGGTTTGAGCTGATAAAGACGATGGCCCTTTAAAGGAATCGTTTCCTCCTCGCGCTGCAATACGGTCCGTGAATTGGGTGTTGGTTCTCCTCCTAAAGCCCCAGGAGCCCGTACCATCTCCCCGTCGGAACTCCCCGTAGCTATGCCGGCTTCTCCTCCCACGTTTTGTACTTCCCAGTGGATACCGGAGGCCCCACGCCACTTTCCGGCTCCAGCTGTATCCTGGGCAAACTCCCAACGCAAGGTTCTCCAGGGAAATCGCATCTCAACCTCTTCCACGTTGCCTTTATTCACTTCTCCAAGAGCGCCAATGGAAGTAGCTCCTTCATAGCCGTCAAATCCTCGCGCAGCCCCCGCCCCACCGTCCATGTCAAAAGTCGTTACCACGTATTTCTCGTTTGTTCTCGGATCATGCCCGAAAATGTAATGTCCGTAACGTTTTCCCCAGCAACCGATAGCCTTGTGAGGGAGAGCCTTGGACATGGCGCTAACGACCGACTCGATGACCTGATGTCCCATGCTCACAGGTGAGGCGCCTACGGTAGCCGGATACTGGGCATTGAGCACGGAACCGGGAGGAGCATAGATTGTGATGGGTCTTAAGCTCCCTTCGTTATGGTACTCCGCCAGCTCGGGATCTAGAAACATGAACAGAGCCGAGAGGGCATTGCTATAGGTAGAATTGAAAACACAGTTTACAAACCCTTTGCGCTGTTTGTCGCTCTTGGAAAAATCTACTCTCAGCTCATCCCTCTTGACGGTAACCTCGCAACGAGCCCAGACGGGAACATCGAGTTCCGTACCATCGTCATCCGTAGCCGATTCACCGTAGTACGTTCCGTCGGGAATCTTTTCGATAGCAGCCCGCACTGTTTTTTCTGTCCGCGCTAACATCTCCTCCACGCAGCCCAATACGACCGCCTTCCCGTACTTGTCAAGGAGGGCCACAATTCTTTGTTCACACACCCGCAGGGCCGCAATCTGGGCGTAGTTGTCGATTCGGGTCCCCTGGGGCCACCGTACATTGTTCAGGATCAATTCCATCACGTCTTCCCGTTCCTTATCGTCTTCCATAACCTTAATTCCAGGAATAGCCAGCCCCTCGGCATGAATATCATAAGCGTTGGGGAAGTATCCGCCGGGATAGGCCCCCCCTGTATCCATCTGGTGGGCCCGGCACAAGGTAAAAAACAACAACTCACCATGGTAAAAAATGGGGCGGTAGAAACCCCAATCGGGCAGGTGGCAACAATAGCCATGGTAGGGATCATTAACCAGGATAACATCTCCGGGATGTAGGTTTCCCTTGAATTTGTTCAGCACGTACTCGACGGAGAGCTTCCCCCCCAGATATTGGACCGACAGGCCGATCGGAATGGCCACGGTCTGTCCCCTGCCATTCCAAATTCCGACCGAGACATCGTGGAGCTGGGCGATCAGGTAGTTCTGAGACGTCCGATCGATCACATAACGCATTTCTTTGCATATGCTCTGAAAGCAGTGCCAGATAGTAGAGAGGGTCATGGAGTCCACTGGGACACGAGACATTGGCGATTACCTCCGGGAGAGAATGTAGTTTTTTACGTTGTCCACAAGACAAACATACAAGGCAGGAATCACCACCGTGGTCGCTGCCTCTTCAATGATTGACGGCCCAGTAATCTTATGCCCGCAGGTCAATTGAGAACCATCGTAAACAGGGGTGTCTTCATATCCTTTAGCGAGATTCCATAGAATGGGGCGCCATCGCTTGATGGCCTGATCCGCATGGTTGGTTGCCTCAGGAACCTCTGCTAAGTTCAAAGGTTCGTGACGCGCCGTGGCCTTGAGACGCACATTTAAAAACTCTACTTCGCGCGCCGGCATGTCAAAGGTAAAGAGCTCTTTGTGGTGCCGGTGAAAGTCTTCTATGATCTGTTCCAATTCATGAGGCCCGATCTCCCCTAAGGGTACCTCAGTTACCTCGACCTCGTGGAACTGACCCACATAACGCATTTCTAGAGAACGCTTATGCACGGTGGCGTTGCGAGAAATCCCGATATCTCCTAGAACCTGCTGGGCCTCCACCTCCATTTCCGCAAAGAGCTGGTTGACCCGCTCTAGATCCAGAGAACCCTTCCGTGAAATGAGTGAGCGGGCAAAATCCCGCCCCACCTCCATGTTGAGCATACCAAAAGCACTGTAGGTGGCTGCGTATCGCGGGACGATGACGGTGGGAATCTCAAGTAAATCGGCCAGGTAGGCACCGTGAACGGGCCCTGCACCCCCGCCGACGACGAGGGCAAAGTCTCGAGCGTCATAGCCCCGCTTGGTGGAGACTTCGCTCATCTTATTTGCCATCAGGGAATTCACAGTATTAAAGATTGTCAGGGCCGCTGTGGGCAGGTCGAGCCCCAGGGGATCAGAGACCGAGCGAACCGCACTTTGGGCTAGGTCAGGTTTCAAGGGCAACTCGCCTCCAAGAAAGTAGTCCGCGGGAACATACCCTAGAATCAAATCTGCGTCCGTAACCGTGGGCCTGGTCCCTCCCTTACCATAGCAGGCCGGTCCCGGATTGGCACCCGCACTTTGTGGTCCAACTTGCAAAAGTCCCAGAGAATCGATCCATGCAATGCTTCCACCTCCTGCGCCGACACTGGGGACATCAACCATCTTCATAGCTACCCGCTCATCCCCGACCCAGTTATAATCCGTGGTTGGTGTCACCCCCTCTCGGATTAGGCAGACATCGTAGCTCGTTCCACCCATGTCCACCGAAAACAGATTAGTCTTGTCGGTATACTGGCCCAATCGGATCGCACCTGAAGGAGCTGCTGCGGGCCCTGAGCCGATAAGGGAGGCAGCGCAGCGAGCGGATTCTGCTACGGATTGAACTAGGCCTCCTCCCTGGACCATATAGAGCGTTCCCTGGAAACCCATATTCCTTAACCGGTTCGTCAGAGCTGTGAGATACTGTTCAGTAATGGGTCCTACTGCAGCGCTCACAACGGTGGTACTGAAGCGTTCGTATTCCCGGTAGACCGGAAGGACTTCATGAGAAGCGGTCACGTAAATGCCGGGCATTTCCCTACGACAGATCTCAAGGGCCCACTTCTCATGAACCGGATTGATGTAACTATGGAGGAAACAGATAGCTATTGCCTCAACCTTTTCTTCTCTGAACTTCCGGATGGCTGCGTGAACATCCTCTTCTTTTAGAGGCTTCAAGATTTTTCCCGTGTAGAGGGTTCTCTCATTCACAGGAAGTCGTAAATAGCGCGGTACAAGCGGGCGGTAGGGAGGGACGAAAACGTTGAAACGTGAGGTTCGGATGTTCTTGTACCCGCGACGAATCTCGATCGTGTCCCGAAACCCTTTGGTTGCTAGGAGGCCAACTTTAGCAATGTGACCTGATAATAAGGCATTGGTGGACAGGGTGGTGCCGTGGGCAATAAGCAAGCTCACATTGGATACGAACTCCGGTAAGGTCATGCTGAAATAGTCCGCCGCCTTTGTCAGCACGTTAGTCAGGCCAAGAGTGGGATCGTCGGGTGTGGTTGGAGACTTGAATGCATGGATATGGCCTTCCTTGTCCAGAACGAGACAATCGGTAAAAGTCCCCCCGACGTCAACACAGCATTTCATATGATTCCCTTTCCTTGGAATCCATAACTTTCCCATTGCCTGCGCACACGATCAAGGTGTTCCTTTGGGGGCAATGCAATCTCTGGAAACTCATGCTTCCGGGTGGCATCGATCCCTATCTTGGAAGAGAGTCGGCGGGAAGGATCTTCCTGGGCAATATCCGCGGGTGCCTGAGAGGGGTCTAATGAGACTGCGGACATTCCGGGTATCAGCAGGACATCTCTTTCGGGCTGGACACGGAAGGCTAGGGCCCAATTGACCGCGCCAAGATCGCGGATATCAATATCATCGTCTACCACCACCGTAATCTTCCCGAATTGAGGAGCAAAACCCCAAGCCCCAGACATAGCGATCCGCGGTTGCGCGGGATGGCTCTTCTTGATCGAGATGACAAGGTAGGCGGCACCGCCGCTGCATTCCATGAGGTGGATATCAGAGACCGGGAGATGCAGATCCTCGGCAAGGTGTTTGTGCAAGGTGGCCCCGCGGCCGATGGAACGTATACAGCTCGACTCGCTCGGAGGCATTTGACTGAGAAAGCCCTGAAGAATGGGTTTATTCCTATGGGTGATACACTGGACATCGATAACATAGGACATAGCTTTTGGACCCATGTAGCCGGTGTATTCTCCGAAAGGCCCTTCGCTTTCAAGCTCGTTGGCCCGAATGGTGCCCTCGATGACGATCTCTGCGCTCGCCGGCACCTCCAGGTCTACCGTGACACAAGAAACGACCTTGACTGCTTCTCCTCTCAAGCCGCCGGCCACTGCCAGTTCGTCCATGTCCTGGGGAAGCCGGGTCACTGAAGTCAGACCGATCACTGGATCAGTGCCGATCACAATAGCAACGGGGGTGGGGTGTCCCAGCCTGTTGTTCTTTTCCACATGTTCTCTGCCTCCTTGATGAAAGTTGATAAAGAGGCCGAGACGTCGCGGTCCCTTGAGCTGGACACGGTAAGTGCCCACATTTCTGATGCTCGTATCCGGGTCCATCGTGGTCACGTAACCCGAGGTGATATACGGAGCGGGATCTTTCCCGACGGTCCAGATCGGATGAGGGAAACGGTAAAGATCGACTTTTTCGTCCCTGAGAACATTTTCATGTACCGGTCCATCGGGAACCGCTACGGGAGGAAGCGGGTGGAGCTCAGCTTCGCGCCATCTCTTGGGAATGTCGCGATACTCACATTCCAGGGCAAGACAGTAGACGGAGCGGGAGGCCCCAAGTACCCCTACGATCAGGGGGACGTCAAAGCCTTTGACCCGCTCGAACCAAAGTGCCGGGCGGTGAAGCTCCGGTATACTCTCAAAAACCACTCTGGAGACCGCAGCGATCTCCCAATCTTTGTCGACTGGTCGGCGGATGCGGTGGAGCTTGCCGCGTGCCTCCAATGTACTCAAAAACTCGCGCAGATCTGCGTAGGGCATAGGGAACCTCTCACAAGGGATTTTTCATTTTTGAAATAGCCGAAGACATAACTATTCGGTACTACTCATTGGGGTGTCCGTTAGGAAAATCGCAAATTCAGTGCCAGGTGCGTTGTTGCCGACGGGGGTATTATCAAGAAGGCATCAGAGCAATGGCTAGAGGTAACCGATTAAGGATAAGAAGAACAAGGCAACCGCCGTAATCTCCGGCGATTCAGCAATTCTTCGTTTAGTCGGATTAAGTGCTGTATCGTGTCCAAACCAATCAGGGCCAGAGCTATTTCTTCCTATTAATAAGAAAAAACCGGGATTCTATTCTTATTTCCTGGATAGACTAAATACCCAATTCCCTCACCATAAGAGGAAAAACCTGCCATGGGACCTAAGGAATCCGGATACCTAGCGGCGTTGATAATGTGAAGGGCTGGCATGCTGTTTGCTTTACTTTCGCATGAGCGGCCATCGACTCATGAAAAAAAAAGGAGAACATATCGTGGGTAAGTTCCGTGAGGTATCGCCGGCGGATGCATTTTTCTTCCCGGAGGAATCGGCAGCCTATATTCCTCAACCTCCTGATCCGGGATCTTCAGAGATCTCCCCTGGAGAACGACTATTAAACCAATTCAATTTTCACGAGCGTCAGGAACGGAAGTTCACGGAGCGCTATCGAGAGATAGCCAATAGGTCGAGGAGCCCCCTTGTCAGATTTCTTCTTTGGCTCATCATTACCGATGAGGCGAAACACCATGAGCTAGCTCAGGTGATGGCCTCGAACCTCAAAAGTAGCCTTGATTGGACCAAGCCGGAGGAAGATATCAGTACTGGCAGTGGTTTGCGGGAGGAAAAAGATGAGCTCCTCAACCTCACTGAGGAGTTTATCAAAGTTGAAAAGGACGGCATAAAGGATTACAAGAAGCTGAAACAGGTCGCCGGCGGCTACTTTAAGGGTAGTTTTGTGCTTCTCATACAGACGATCATTCGTGACTCGGAAAAGCATGTTGAGATATTGGAATTTCTCCGCCAGAAGTTAAAAGAAACATAATACCAGATACGAGCTGATGGATTCTGAAACTCATTTCAATCCTCTAGAAAGGTTTGCCGAGGTCGAGCGGCTTGTATCCAAGGTCTATTTTCGTTTTTCCCATCTGTTTCTTCATCATCCAGAATTGAGAGACTTCTGGTGGTATATGGCCAGGGATGAAGAGCAGCACTCCGCTATTCTTCTTGCCTGTGAAAAGATGATCGAGAGCTTCCCGGATGAAGCGGTTGACCCCAGCATCGGCAGGGAAAAAGCGGATCAGCTAAGCGCACAGATTATGGACTATCTCAGCAAAGGCACCCCATCCATCACGATTGACGAGGCCTTTAAAATCGCGCTGGAAATAGAGACCTCAGAAATAGATACGATTTATAATAAGCTCGTTCATCTCGGAGGCCCGAAGATAGCTAAAACCATGGAGAACCTTGGTGTCCCGGCCAGCGTCCAAAGACAAAAACTAAAGGCCGCCCTTCCACGATATTGCAAAGACCCGAATCTGCTTGCGGCGGCCCATCAACTTTAAAGCCACCCGCTCACCAAAATCACCGGTTGTAGAGAGCTTCGGCTCGACCTGCCATGTTTGTCTTCAAGAACATCCCGGTGATTGTCAAAACTCTTGTAATATGCCTTAAAACTGATGTAGACATAACTGGCTTCGTCTAAACCGTTCGGATAAATTGACTTGAAATTGGGTGCAATAGTGGCTCGTCTTTTGATAGCCGGTAGGGAGGTTTCACTATGCGAGCCCCTACGTCAGCTTCTGGTGGCCGTGGGGCATGACGTGGAGTGGGCGCGTGATGGAAACGCAGCCGTAGAGGCTGTTAAAAACCGCGATGTGGATCTCATCGTCAGTGAGCTGGATTTGCCTGAGGTAGGTGGTCTCGATCTCCTCAAACAAGCCCGTAACCTGTCTCCTCGGACTCTAGGACTTCTTGTGGCCTCCCGAGGTTCTCTTGAAACAGCTATTGAAGCATTCCGCGAGGGAGCCCAGGACTACCTCTTAAAACCGGTCTCCGCCAACGAAGTTGCGGATAGGGTGGTTCAGCTGATTGATATCCAACAGCGGGCAGAGGATATACAATCTCTCCGGCGTCGGATACATCGGGAACAAGATTTTAGAGAGATCATCGGTAGGAGCAAGGCATTGAGGGATGTCCTCGAGGTGGTCAAAAAGGTTGCACCCACCCAGGCCACGGTTCTGATCTCGGGAGAGAGTGGCACAGGAAAGGAACTCATTGCCCGTGCCATACACGCCCATAGTGACCGGGATGAAAAACTCTTTCTCCCGGTTAACTGCGGGGCCTTGCCTGAGACTCTCCTGGAAAGTCTTCTCTTTGGCCATATGAAAGGTTCTTTTACCGGGGCCTTTGCCAATCAGGAGGGACTTTTTGAAAAGGCCCGCGGTGGAACCATCTTCCTGGATGAGATCGGTGAAATACCGCAGCATCTCCAAGTCAAACTCCTACGGGCCCTTGAGGTCAAAGAAATCCTTCCCATCGGTAACACGTCTCCCCGCCGAATCGACGTAAGAGTTTTAGCTGCCACCAATCGGGATCTGCTAAAGGAGGTCGAAGCAGGCCGTTTTCGTGATGATCTCTATTTCCGGCTGAACGTTATGGAGATCCACATCCCCCCCTTGAGAGAGCGACCAGAGGATATTCCTCTCTTGTTGGAGCACATGGTGCAGAGGCATAATCCGGAGTTGAAGAAGAATTTTAAAGGCGCGGAACGAGCCGTCATTCGCACCCTTATGTCTCTTCCGTGGAAGGGAAACGTGCGAGAGTTGGACAATGTGATAGAGCACACGATGATTTTGGCAGAAGGGGAATGGCTCTCACTTAAAGACCTTCCTCGCTCCATTCTCGAAGGGAAGGAAATGATATCGCCCTTTACTTACAATCTGAAAGAGGCTTTAAGACAGTTCGAAAAGCAGCATATCTTAATGGTTCTCGAACAAGCCGGTCAGGACCGTAAAGAAGCCGCGCGGCTTTTGGATACTAGCCTTTCCTCTCTCTACCGTAAAATAGAGGAGTTTGGGATCACCTAATCCCCGCCTGGGATTCTCACCATTATTCCTCGCTCTTGTGAGCATGCTTCTGGAATCTTCTCAATCGTGAGGATATTGGTCCTAAGACAGACTACGGGTCACCTCTTGCCAGCACAACGAGAAATTTCTCGACGGCTTGCCGCAAGGATCGCCCGCGCCGGCAAAGAGCGGCAATCGGGCGTATAAAAGGGCCCTCTGCCAGAGAAAGCGCCTTCAGGGTTCCAGCTTGGACCTCAGTCCTTACCGTTACGGATGGAACCAGTGCGATACCCAGACTCATCTCCACGGCTCGTTTGATCAACTCGATATTGTCAAACTCAGCCTTGGTGACGATAGAGACCCCGCGTGTTTCTAGTATCTCATCAATGGCTTTACGGGTGGGGATATCTCGCTGGAAGCTCACCATGGGTTGAGAAGACAGCTTTTTCAGGCTGATCGATTCTTGTTGGGAAAAAGGGTGATCCGGCGAGCAGATCAGTACGAGCTCATCTTTACGGAAGGGGATCGAACGGATCTGTGGCCGGTTAATAGGATAAGCGACGATCCCCACGTCTACGGAGCCGTTGATAACGTCTTGGTAGATTTTACGCCACCGGTTGTATGCAACCTGAACGTCTATGGAAGGATAAGTTTTGAGAAACTTCTTCACGACGGGATCCAATTCATAGAGCCCAACGCTATAAACGGCTGCTATTTGGACTGAGCCGCCGGGCTGGTCACTCAACTCCTCTAGGTACCCCTCGACCTCCCGGAATTCGGCCAGAATGCGTTGGGCACCCTTATAGACCACCTCACCGGCTCTTGTCAGATGCAGCTCAGTCCCATACCTCTCAATGAGAGGGGTGCCGTACTTCTTCTCTAAAGCCTTGAGCCGCTGGCTCACCGCCGATTGCGTGATGGAGTTGGCTGCCGCGGCCTGCGTAAAGCTTTTGAGTTTGATGACGTCACAGAATAACTTGAGGGTTTCAATATCCATAAGGTTGTCTTTTGAGCAAAAAATAGGCCAGGCAATGTTCCGATATAGATAAAGAGCAGCGGAGATTACAACAAGTCTAATCTTGCCCCGCTTTTTTTTAAGTTGCAAAAACCGTTTTGCCTCACCAGATTCCCAGTACTGCGATGGAGTCTGCAGCTTTTTCCCAAACATAGGAAATAATCACCAACTGTTTTCGCCGCAGATCTCAGAGTTATTTTCAGCCACTCATATCTCTCTGATGGGCCAAATCATAAGACTCGTTGTTTTCGTTAGTGAAATTTTCCAAACTATTTCATCTAAAATAAGAATACACCGTTCCTTTCATTAGAATAACTAATTCATAAAAATCTGGCATAAGTTTTGCGGGAGAATCTCTACCAAAAAGGCAAATAACAAATCGCTTTTGTAATTGGGACGAAAAAAACCAGGAGGCCTCATGGAAAACCTAAAGGTCCGAAAGGGTACCGAAGACAGACGAACATTTCTCAAGGCTATGCTGGCCGGCACGGCTGGTGCGGCCGGGCTTCTAGCCAAAGCAAAACCGGCAGAATCTGCTACCGAGACAAGGTCATTGCCCGTACTTCCCGACGGAGAAGGTATCGTCGTGCGTATGCAGAGAGATCTGCAGCGTGCGATGAAGAAGTCTATTGAGAAAAGACGCTGGGTTATGGTGATTGACTTGCATAAATGTGTCGGTTGTTCCGCTTGTACGGTAGCGTGTAAAGCGGAAAACCATCTCCCTCCGGGAGTCGTCTACCGGCCGGTCATAGAGGAGGAGATCGGCAAATACCCGAATGTCTCCAGGCGCTTCATCCCGCGCCCATGCATGCAGTGCGACAACCCGCCCTGCGTGCCGGTCTGTCCCGTGAAGGCCACCTACAAACGGCCTGATGGTATTGTCGAGATCGACTACAACCAATGCATCGGTTGTCGGTACTGTATCCCGGCCTGTCCCTATGGCGCCCGCTATTTCGATTTTGGGCAAAACTACACCGACGATACACCTGGGGGGCCGGAAGCCTACGAGAGGTCACCATCGCCCGAATACGGGCGTTCATGGCCGCGTCAAAACGGACAGTCTCCTGAGGGCAATGTCCGCAAATGTCAGTTCTGTCTCCACCGGTTGAATGCCGGTATGCTCCCTGCCTGCGTGACAACCTGTATCGGGGGAGCTACCTACTTCGGTGACGCGAACGATTCTGAAAGCATCGTGTCTAAACTGATCAGCTCCCCCCGCGTAATGAGACTCAAGGAGGAGCTTGGGACCAACCCGAAAACCTACTATCTGTTGTAGGAGGGAATTGCTATGAAGGCACTATTCTGGATTTTGTGGGCGGTGGCCCTTCTCTTTGGACTTGTCGGAGTCTACGAGCGCCTGGTTACAGGTCACCAGCTCGCGGCTTATGGCAGTTACATCCCCTGGGGGCTCTGGGTGGCCTTGTATGTCTACTTCATCGGGCTCTCCGCCGGGGCCTTTCTCCTCTCCACGCTGGTGTACGTCTTCCATGTGAAGCGTCTCGAGCGGATCGGTAAGCTTTCTTTATTTACGGCCCTTGTCGCTCTCGTCGCTGCCTTGCTTGTCATCTGGTTTGATATTGGTCATATGAGCCGTTTCTGGAAGGTTTATACAAGCTTCGCCTGGCAGTCGATGATGGCGTGGATGGTGTGGTTGTACACTGCTTATACCATCCTCCTGGTGTTCGAGCTCTGGTTTGCCCTGCGAGCGGATCTTATTGCTTGGTCGGCGCGTCCGGGCCTGAGCGGCGGCCTCGCGCGGCTGTTGAGCTTTGGAAAGACGGACACTTCCGCCGCAGCCTTGGCCCGAGATGCCCGGGTTTTGCGGGTTCTAGGAAGTATCGGTGTTCCCTTGGCTATTGCCTTTCATGGCGGAGTTGGAGCACTCTTTGGGGTGGTGGGTGCTAGGCCCTATTGGAACTCACCGCTGATGCCCATCATTTTCTTAGCCTCGGCCCTGGCCTCAGGAGGAGCACTCCTTACTTTTTTGGTTGCTTTTTTCTGGCCGGCTAGGTCCTCGGAGGACCATCGAGAGCTTACCTACTATTTGGGAAGGATCACTCTCGGCCTTCTTGCCCTTGATATTCTCTTGGAGTGGGCCGAGTTCAGCATCAACCTCTACGCCAGTATTCCGGCTCATGCCGAGGCGTTTCGTCTCATTCTATTTGGCCAATACTGGTGGGTTTTCTGGGTTGTGCACCTGGCGCTCGGTGTTCTGGTCCCCGGCCTCATGCTCCTTCTCCGTGGCAGAAGCGTTGCATGTGTGGGGGCGGCTTCTTTCTTGATCGCGGCCACGTTCATTAGTGTACGGCTGAATATCGTCCTCCCGGGTCTTGCGCTTCCTCAACTTCAAGGGCTTGAGCGGGCTTACACGGATCCTCGATTAAGCCTCAGTTATTTTCCGAGCATGATGGAGTGGCTCGTAGCGCTGTTTGTTGTCACCTTAGGGGTGGGCCTCTTCTATGCAGGGTACAAGCTTCTCCCTATCACAACCGCGAAGGAGGTGTGAGCGATGAAAAACCGAAACGGCAAGACAACCGATGTGTTAAGCCGGCGAAGCTTCTTGCAAAGTTCGGCTTTACTTGGAGGCTGCGCTCTTTTGGCCGGTCCATTGGGACAAGCTCTGGGCCTTGTCGGTGAGGCCGAGGCAGGGTATCTCACGCCCACCCAAGAATATGATCTGGCGAAGGCAGAGAACATCATTTACTCCGTTTGTCTCCAGTGCCATACTTCCTGCACGATCAAGGCAAAACTGCTGAACGGCGTGCTGGTCAGGATGGACGGAAACCCCTACGGTTCGCAAACCCTCTTGCCACAGATCCCTTATGCTTCATCCCCGACCGAGGCACGGGTTGTCGACGGCAAGCTTTGCCCTAAAGGCCAGGCAGGCATCCAGTCGCTGTACGATCCCTACCGCGTCCTCAAGGTGCTCAAGAGGGCGGGAAAACGAGGGGAAAACAACTGGAAGACAATCCCCTTCGATCAGGCCATTGATGAGATTGTTAAAGGCGGGCTACTGTTCAAAAACATCCCAGGAGAGGAGGCCCGCCACGTTCCTGGCTTGAGGGACCTGTATGCGCTACGGGACCCGGCCGTGAGTAAATCTCTGGCGAAAGATGTTAAAGCCCTCAAAAAGAAAAAGATGACGGTCGAGGAATTTCAGGCCAAGCACCGGGACGATCTCCAGTTCCTGATGGATCCGAATCATCCGGACCTCGGTCCGAAAAACAACCAGTTCGTCTTCCAGGCGGGCCGGATCGAGCACGGGCGGAAGGAGCCCGTAAAGCGATGGCTGAAAGGGGGCTTTGGGAGCATCAACTGGTACGATCATACCACCATCTGTGAGCAGAGCCATCACATTGCCTACAACGAGGTCACCAAGCAATATAAAAAAGGCAGATGGGGGCATGGTAAGCACCACATGAAACCGGATGCCCTCCACAGCGAGTTCATTCTCTTCTTCGGGACAGGGGCCTTTGAGGCGAACTTCGGCCCCACCAACATAGCGGAAAAGGTGACTGAGGGATTGGTCTCCGGCAGGTTAAAAATTGCTGTCGTGGATCCCCGATGTTCTAAGACAGCGGCCAAGGCCTGGAAATGGATGCCGATCAAACCGGGCACCGACGCTGCCCTGGCGCTGGGGATGGTTCGGTGGATCATCGAGCACAATCGTTACGACCGGGCTTACCTGGAAAATGCGAACAAGGTGGCAGCAAAGGCGGCAG
>JBHHYU010000018.1:0-37356 GCA_046757725.1 Binatia bacterium | reverse complement strand
CGGCCGACCCCCTGCTCCCAAGGCAGGTGCGCTACCAGGCTGCGCTACGCCCCGTTAAATAAACAAGCAAAATCATTTTACACATGCGGGGTATGAAATCAAGGATTTGTGTTCAGCGAAAAGGCCAATGGCAGGGCTTGCCTGAGCTTTTTTAAAGCCTGGCCTCGATGGCTGACGCGCCCTTTGGTTGCACGGTCGACCTGTCCAAAGGTACACTGGAACGGGGGATAAAAAAAGATGGGATCATAGCCAAACCCATGCTTCCCTCGAGGCGCAAGGCTGATCCATCCTTCACACGTTCCACGGAAAACCCACTCTTCTCTGTCCGACGATCCTGGGCTGCACAACACCAGCACACAGACAAACCGTGCGCCCCGTTTCTCCTTCGGGAGACCTACTAAAGCCTCCAGCAGCTTCTCGTTATTGCGAGCATCACTTCCCTCCTGTCCACTGTAACGGGCTGAAAAAACACCTGGGGCCCCACCGAGGGCATCCACCTCTAACCCCGAATCGTCCGCCAATGTCATACAGCCAGAGAAATCGGCAAGAGTACGAGCTTTCTTAAATGCATTGGCCTCAAAAGTCTCACCGTCCTCAACTACCTTCGGCCAATCGGTGAGAGTGCTGAGAGAAACGACCCTGATGGGAAGATCTTTGAGGGCTGCCTCGACCTCCAAAAATTTACCCGGATTAGTGGTCCCGACAAGTAGCTTCACAACAAACGGCTCCAAAACTGGCTTCAGAGGTTGATAACATGCTTCCATTGTTAACAAAACAGGCTGACGACACCAAACGGTTTGCCTTTTTGTTACGGTTGCTGGATCGCTGGGCAAAATGGGGAGAAGCCTGTGATCGCAATGCTAGACTAGTTAAGCTCCCGGTGCTGTCTTCGGAATTCAGCCGCCAAAAAGTCAATCAAAAAAGACATGCGCTGATCAGGGTCCGGAGGTTCAACTCTGAGCCGCTTGACCAACGGTTCACAAACTTTTTTTAAGAGAGCTTCCTTTTCTTGATCCGACAAGCTTGCGTTACGCTCGATAATTTTCTCTACGACTTCGATATCGCTCGGCAAAGCGCGTCCTAAGGTGGCGCCATCGAAATGGAAGACCCTGTGCTCCGGAGAACGGCTCAAGAGGTCCTCACGCAACTTACTCATCCTGGGAGATTCGTCCGTCACAACGATGGTACCGGCGATCATATCACCCAGGCGCTGTGATTTTCCCGATACTAACGGTACCACCCAAAGGGGAGGGAAGTGATCTGCAACGCGGAACAGATTTCGGATAAAAACACTTCCCACATCCAGTGAAAACCCGTCGATTTTTACCACACGAATAGAGGCGACCCGTTTGCCGAAGGTTTGGCCTTGCATCAAGTATTCACTCAGGCCATAGTAAAAAAAATTGCCTAGGCCTAAGACTAGCGTAAAAACTCCAAGGGTATAGTATATCAACTCCTCGGTCTGGCCCGACTGTGCTCTTTGAATGGAACTCGCAAAAGTACCCAGGACACTTGCGATGCCCGTCCCGGTCACCAGCAAACAAATCAAAATGATAAACAATAGCAACCCGACAAAGATCTGATCAATAAACCAGGCGATAAATCGTGTTCCTAAGCCGGCCGTTAGATAGCTGACTTGTACGTTTTCGGGGGTCTCAAAATTGATGTGTTCAGCCATTTTTTTCTCGCAGAACAAGGAATGAATCTAAGGTGCGTGATTCTATTAGCAAAAACAAGTTGGAATGGAAAGAACTCGAAGGGCTTGTAAGCCGGGCCCGCCGTTCCCTCAAGCGACTAAGACCGGAAGAAATCGATCGTCTGGACCGCCTCTACCGCCGAACCGCCGTCCAATTGGCACAAGTGGCGGCTCGCACACGCGACACCTCCCTTGTATCCTATCTGAACCACCTAACTGCAGCGGCTCACACTGTCATCTACCTGTCACCCAAGAGCAGTCCGGTCAAAAGCACCTGGCGGTTCATCCACGAAGGCTTCGCTCGAGCGGTTGCAAGGACATGGCGGTACCACCTTACGGCTGCTCTTCTCATGGGGCTTGGCGGCTTCCTGGCCTATTTTGCTGTTACACACGACCCCACGGCCGCCTACGCCCTTCTACCCAGCGGGGAGTCCCGACTGCCGGGATCGACGCGGACTCAACTGTTGGAAGCCCTCACGCAAGGGCAAAACCTTGGTGGAGGTGCCAAGTTTATCTTTGCCTCCGTGCTCTTCAGCCACAATCTAAAGGTAGGGCTACTGGCCATGGCAACCGGTATTCTGGCTGCCCTGCCAACCATCCTTTTGACAGTCTATAATGGAATGGTCCTGGGTGCTTTTACCGCCGTCCATCATTCCCACAATATTTATACTGAGTACTGGGCATGGATCCTGCCCCACGGCGTAACGGAGATTTTGGCCACTGTCCTCTGTGGGGGCTTGGGCTTACGGCTAGGACAAGCCGTGATCAGTCCGGGACTTATGACCCGCATGCATAGTCTTCGCCGGGTGGGCATGGAGGCGGGACGGATATCGCTTGGCGTAGCGGGGATGTTTGTATTAGCGGCGGTTATTGAAAGTTACCTCCGCCAGAGTCATCTCTCTACCAGGCTACGTTTCATCTTTGCCGGTGGGACATTGCTGTTCTGGACGCTTTACTTCACACGCGGCATCATGCGTCAACATCTTGCAGGACGCCCAAAATCTACTGGTTCACTGAATTTCGTGATAAGCCCGGCGGTCCGGAAAAAACCCAATCTCGGTGCCCCGTAGATTTGCTAAACTGTCATTAGGGCAGATTGCGCTCGCGAAGACTGATATACTGGTTTACCAAGGGTACGGTCAGTGCTTTCGGTTCCACATCCAGAACTCGAACCCCTACGCGGTTCAACAAGTGCAAGGCCTTTTCGCGCTCACGTAAGAGCCGCATGACAACAGCCTTACGATGTACGTCTCGCATGGAATCGACCGGTGTCGTCAGGGTCTCCCGAAGAAATGGTGTCCGAAGTGCTGCAAAAACTACCACGTGTCTACGACCCAGTGATGCTAAGGACGTTCGAAACCGTTCTGACGTGTCGGGATCGACTAAGTCAGAGAGCACTATGACCAGGGATCGTTTTTGCTGTCGGGCGTGAATCGCTGCAAACATCACGTTGAAGTTGGACTCGTACCATCGCGATTCCACGTTAAGGAGGCTCTCGGAAATAGCGCGAAGCGCACCGTGGCCCGAGAGTGGTGGAAGATAGCCTAGTACGCGATCATCAAAAATACCTAGACCGCAACGGTCACCCCCCTTCAAGACAACACGACTGAGCATCAAGGCAGCATCCACGGCCCGGTCCAGCTTGGTTCCGCAACCTGCGTCCGTACCCATCAGCCTCCCGCAATCAAGTAGAATCATCAGGTCACGGTGCTGCTCGACCTGATAGCGGCGCACCATAAGTCGGTGACGGCGGGCACTCGTACGCCAATCGATGCGGCGCGGGTCATCTCCCGTCCTGTATTCAGAGACCGACTCGAATTCCATTCCCTCGCCTCGAAGCCTGTTTTTACTGGCCTTGTTCACTAGAACTTTCTCGGAAAGTGCCTCCGTGCCCAGTTTTTCACCGGAAACAATGATATCAGGAAGAACCTTTATTTCACGACAGACATCATAGCTGCACTGTCCCTCCAACATACCAAACCTCCCTTGAAGGCGGAGCCAAACCGGCCCAAAGCGGTGCCGCCCCCGGATGGGAATACGGACCTCGTACTTAAAAAGCACCTTTCCTGCCGGAGGAAAATAACCTCGTTCCAACCATAAGCTAGGATGTGCCTCGTTTGGGAGGAGATCACGGACACTTCCCCTCGCGTACCGCGTACCGAAAGACTCGATCCCCAAAATCACGAAAAAGGGCGAATCCCGTCTTGCCGAGCCCGGCATCTCGCGCCACACCCGAATTTTCCCCAACTTTTGCCGAAGGTCGTAAAAGTCAAAGACAAGAAGCCCGATCGCCACCCCGCTCAAAGGCAGTAATAACCATGCCGCTGACCTAAGGAAAAAACACAGAACACCCACCCCAACCCATCCGACACCTAACCCAAGCATGGTTGGAGCTGGGCGAAACCTCACCGGGGAACCTCAGTGGAGTCCAGAATGTTGCTGAGAGTATCGTCCACTGGAGTTCCCTCTAGTTCGGCCGCCGCGCTGAGAACGACACGGTGGCGCATCGTGGCATGGAAAGCAGCCTTGACATCATCTGGAGTGACAAAATCGCGTCCGGTAAAACGGGCCAGGCTCTTTGCTGCTATCAGGAGCATAAGGCCTGCCCGTGGACTGGCCCCGACTGCGAGGTTCTCTTCATCACGAGTCGCCTGCAGAAGGCGCTGCACATAGCCGATCACGTCATTGCGCACGAAGGTCTGGCGGATAGTCTCGCGGACCGCCAGGACAGTTTCAGGTTCCAAGATAGCCTTCACACCAAGGGAAGCCGGGGTTGAGGTGGCTCCCGTCGCGTGGTGCTCCCTGAGGATACGCTCCTCTTCATGCGACCCGGGGTACTCCACGGAGATTTTGAACATGAATCGGTCGAGCTGCGCCAGCGGAAGCGGATAGGTGCCCTCGTGCTCGATTGGGTTCTGTGTGGCAAAGACAATGAAAGGCTGAGGTAGCCGATGAACCAGGCCGTCGGAGGTAACCGTGAGCTCTTGCATAGCCTCCAGCAATGCGGACTGGGTTTTGGCCGAAGCCCGATTGATCTCATCGGCCAGCAGGAAATTTGTAAAGGCCGGGCCCGGCGCGAACTCGAACTGCCGGGTAGGCTCACGATAAATACTCGTACCGGTGATATCACCCGGAAGCACATCAGGTGTCATCTGAACCCGCCGGAAAGACATGCGAAGTGCAGCGGCTATGGTTCTCACCAGCAAGGTTTTGGCGGTTCCCGGAACCCCTTCCAGCAGGACGTGACCGCTGCTAAACAACGCCGCCAGAGCGAGCTCAATAGTTGTGTCCTGGCCGAAAATGACCCGCCCGATCTCTTTACGGAGCTGCGAATAAGTTTCTTCTACAGACATTGCGTTAGCCTTTTTACGGCACGCACGACTGCTCGTTCCTTCAGCCGTCTGCGCCCGCCTTTCAGAAGCGCATCGATCTCTGCCACCGCCCCCAGGAGCTGGGCCGCATCCTCTGGTCTTTTACGGGACATCGAGCGGGCAACTGCTTCAACATTCGCCTCCTTAGGGCTAAGGTGCATCGAGCACCCAAGCGCCCAGAGGGCACCGTTGCGAAGTTCCCTCAAGACAAAGGCCCCGCAGTCAGCCCGTTGGAAGACGTTGGCCATAGCTTCTACATATTCCCTCAAGGTTCTTCGTCGGGTCAATCTTTCCCCCAGTGGCGGACCGAGGTAAATCGCGTTTCTCCAGGCCCATAGTCCGGAAACCATAACCAGCAGCCCTACGAAGAGTCCGTAAGGATAACGCGTCGCCAACCAAAAGGGATTCCCCCGAATTGTAAGCCCATGATAGAACTCATCAAAGACAACCGGCCGCCCAAAACGGGCAAGCAGATGCGCCACCAGCACTGAATTGTCCGCTTCGGCGATTGAGAGATTAGTGAGAATAGCCGGGTCACTAACGACTACCACCTGGCCTTTCCCAAGATGATAAAGAGCCAGCAATGTGTGTTCTGCGCCCTTTGGGGTGCGCCGGAAGATCCGGCCTGACGCTCCAGATATGGCGGCACTGCTGACAATCTGGAGTTCCGCCCTAGGAAGCCGGAGTGAGGTAACGCCGTTTTCAAAGTAGGCTAGATCACCATCCGCCTCGACCGAAATCGTTCGCATTACCGGCAACCGCCTATGCGGTAGTCTCCAGCTCCAAAGTCTTTCTTTTTCGGTTCCGTTCGCAAAATGTTTTTTGTGCACGCCTCGACTTACCCTCCCTGGGTCTTGGCCTCCTTGAGGAATTATTTCAAGGGAAACCTTGGATAGGCCCAGTTCCTTCAATGCAAAGCTTGTTTCAAAAACTGGGTTGGAACGATGTGAGGTTCCCGAGTTTTTTTTAGAGAGCACCGCTTTAGCAGGGGCAATGACAACGTTTCCCCCTGTTTGAATCCAGTGGCCTACCCTGCGCAAATATTCCGGTTCCGCACGAATCACCCTCGGATCTGGCTTTAAAAAGAGGAGTGTGACCTCGCGGTGGACGACTTCACTTGGGGGAACCAGTCCCCGTTCCACTGGGATTGCCAGTTCCTGGAGTAGTTCGTATAGCGCCCGCTGGCCATAGGCACGGGTCCCGTAGGAATCCTCTCCCATCCCTCCGCTGTCAGGTGGTTGTACCAGATGGATTATCATTCCGAGAACTGAAAGAAGGACAATGATAAACACGCTAATGATAACGTTACGAGAGGTGAGCATCCGGCTTCTCCTCAGCAATCCGACGGATCGCGACGTGTGCTTGCACGCACTGTTGATAATCCGCCAAACCGCAAGTACTGTCCCCGTACCATTTGGTATCAATCGTCTCTACAAAAAGAAGGAGTGGTTCGAAAACCGGTGTGTCACGAAAGTGCTCAAGGTATTCACGGTTTGTAGCACCACGCACAAGCCTGACCCGCTGCGCGTATTCAAGCCGAAGGAGACCGGCACGGAAAAGAGAGCGAATCGCCTTAATGTACTCGTTCCGAGAGAACGCTTCCTCAGCTCCCTGTTCCCAGGTTTCCGGCAGGTTCGCCAATTCCCCTTCCAACCTCAACGGTGCCCCTTCGCGGCGACCCCCCCCAAGGGCCACTCTCATAGAATAGATGAGGTGCGCTATCACACCACCTAAAATCACGCCGAGCGCAACGATCACGAACCACCCGAACAGGGGCGACAGTTCAAAGGCGGCGTCGAGAGCGGATGTAATTGGTGAGAAGATTTCTCTAAGAGTCTCATGAAACCATTGAAAAATCGGAGTGAGATCCCAGGCAATACTCTCCGGCCGGTACTCTGGACGGCTAAGGATCTCATTGGCTGTTTGCCTGATGACGTCAGGCGGCGGAAGCCTTAGAGGTGTTGGCGCCAATATGGATTCCACTAATCCATCCCTCCCGTTGTCAGCCCGGATTCACGAATACCTCCCTTAGAGCCCTCCCTGCCAATCGTTTCCGCTAGAACCGTAAGGTCGAAATGGTCTAGTTGACAGCGACACGAGAAATAAAAAACAACGCTTGCGGCCCCGCCGAAGATAAAGAGTGCAGCCTGAATTAAGGTGTACACTAATAAAGAGACCAACTGGACAGGGATAAAAAGCTTCGCGATACCCAAGCTGGATCCGATAATACTGAGCAGTAGAGTGAGAACAAAAGCCGTAGTCATATGACCCTTCATCAACGCTCCACTTCTCTCGAGAGCCGCCCACCCCTTGGTGCCTTCGATCACCACAATATAACTGGTAAACCAATAACGGAAGGTGAGCCAAAACCCGAGAAGGATAAGGACGAGGTCTGCAAGAAAAACCAACGACCAAGCCAGGATCGGGAGCAGCGGGAGAAACGCCGGTACTTGGAAGGTAAGCCAAATTCCTGCAATGATGATGATATACCCAAGAAAAATGCAACTCCAAGCTAGGATACTGGTCACCATCAGAGGCAAAAGCACTGTGAGAGCGTACTTAAAAGATTCCTGTGCACTTGTGGGATGATCCAGGTATTCATTCGCCACCGCCCGAACCACTGCAGCGTTCGTGATGGGGACCGCCAAAAAAACAAGAACCAGACCACCAATAAAGTTGATGAGCAGAAAGGTAAACCCTAGCTCAACCTTTGGAACTCCACTCGGAGACAATCCTTGCACCGGCAGGAGCGCGTAGTCTACAAAATATATGACCAAGAGGATCGGAATATAGAGAAAAAGAGTGATGGTCACGAGAACTTTAAAATGATGCTTCAGCAATGCGATGGATTGGTCAAGTACCCCACCAACATTCAGAGCCTTAATCTCATAACGCAAGTTCGACCTCTTCGCTGGGACCCAAAAAAGTGTGATTTACTCAAGCCTGATATTCTTATCAAAGTCGTAGCTGGGAGAAACATCACTTTCAAAAGTCCAGAGTACTCTACTTTTATCCCAACGTTTAGTGAATGTCTTCCTGAGAAATGAAAGAAGGAGTCTCCAGGCATCTCGGGCTGCGATCTCACGGTATCTTCCGGGCATGGTATCGTTGAGCCAACCGTGAGGCGCGTCGCGGTAGAGCCTGATGTGATAGCTTTTTTTGTTTTGCTCCAGACAGCTCCGGAACTTCAGGATATGGTCTAGGGAAATGATGTGGTCTGATTCGCCAAAAACCCCCAACAGAGGACAGGCAAGCCTTTCCACCAAACTTTCGATAGACTCGGGTTTGCGTTCATCCGTGGACCATTCCTTCCTGCCTACGGCACCATAAAACAGAGCACAAGTAGCAATATCCTCTCTGTGCGCCGCAAGGAGTAGAGAATGACGTCCGGTTTGACAGACACCTACTATTCCGATCCGTGAGGCCTCAACGGTGTCGAGTTTCTTCAAATAATGGACAACCTTGCCTAAATCCTTGATAACCTCATCATCGCGTAGTTCCACCCTTGTATCACCTCGAACCAACGCTTTCCTGTCGCCTGTAAAGCGGGAGAAGAGATCCGGGGCGACGCCTACATAACCTGCCTGGGCCAACCTCAAGATTAGATCCCGGGTGTGCCGGACCACGCCATACCTTTCATGGAGAAGGATTACTGCAGGGTGCTTACCCTTGCCCGCGGGTAGGGCGCGAAAGCCATTGAGGTGACCTCCAATTCGGACCGTTGACGATCGAACCGCTCGGGACACTTGTCGTCTCATAGATGACGCCTCCTATCGGAATGGAAAAGCCTTACTCGTGTGAAGATCCAATTTGCCGCATTCTTTTGCTGGTCGCGAGATACCCCCGTGCGTGAGGACGCAGAACGATACGCTGCTGGTGCCGAAGTTTGCCATGATGCTTATAAATCCAGTATATATAGTGCTTGATGAAGCTTCGCAATAAACTTATCTTTGTAGGTGAGTTAACCACCATCGGCCGGCACACGGGTCACCCTTGCACAGTAGAGCTTCGGTTTATCTATCTCGATGGCAGATTCTACGCCTCATCAACAAGCCTCATAAAGAAACACTGGTGCCGGAATTTAATCAAGAATCCTTCCGTAGTGGTAAGAGCAGGTACTGAACGTCTTCGCTGCCACGCGCAACAAGTCACAGATGAAAAGCTTCGCCGACGTGTGCTTACATTGCGGGACTCTCCCGCTCCCTTGGACCGCGTCGTTTTTGAGATGACACCGTAGAACCTGCCTCCTCGGAAACCGATCAGCTCTGACTGAGAACAAAAACCCCGCCCACAATCAAAGAGGCTGCAACTCCATCTCTCACGGTTACCACTTCGATGCCTTTCAAAGTAAAATGGGCCAGAACAAATGTTACCAGAGGAGAGATGCGCCAGATGGGTGAGACCAGGACCGCTGGAGCATAGACAAGTGCAAAAAAAGTAAACAAAGATGCCAAAGCCTCTGTGATGCCTGCAAGACTAAAAAACAACAGGCTTTGGCTCGGAACCCTTTCCCAGTTCGGCCGTATATTAAGGAAGCGACCAGCCGTAAGCATCATGATTAATCCTGTGCTTTGGGTTATAAGCGCCCCAAGCGTCGGCAGGTTAGTTGCATCTACCCCGATTTTTTTAAAGATGGGATTGATGCCGAAACAAATCGCCGCCATAAAAGGATAAAATAAATATCCAACACGGCTCGGACCTCTCTCGGTCCTGACCTCGGTTCGAGTAATGACCATGATCCCAATTATGATCAACACGACGCCAACAGCGATAGCGAGCGTCAAGTTCTCGCCTAGAATGGCTACGGCTAAAACTGTAGTGAAGATCGGAGAACTGTTCTTCACCGAGATGGATCTTGAAGCTCCGACTTTATCGATGCCTTTGTAGTAGAAAATCTTCCCGAAGCTCGCCCCTATAGCCCCTGCGGCAACAAACGCCCAAAAGGCCCGGGCGGAAAGATCGGTAAGAGCAAAAAGATCCCCTTGAGTCACCACGATCAGAGTCAGCGTTGTAACCGAAACACACTGTTGCGTCAGAGTGGCCGTACTGACGTTCGAGAGCGTCATTCCCCTTTTGAGTAGAAGTGGACCAATACCCCAGAGGGTACCGGATACGAGGGCATACAATACCCCCAGCTGTAAATTCGCAGGCATGATCTCAGATTGGATGGGGCGAGTTATTGAAAGCCGGGAAGAAGGCCTCCTGTAGGAAACTCAATGACCTGCTCTAAAACAAATCCTCGCTCATCGATGACGCGCAGCGTCACATTGTCCCCGGGGGGCTCCATTCGCAAGCTGAAGGCGTTCTCAGTCAAACGCCCCTCATACAACTGCACTGAGACCGGTTTGAGTAAACGCCCTTTGTAATAAATCCCGGCAGAAACTATATTACGACCGGAAATCGTACCACGGATGCGGTACTTGCTTCCAAAAAAATTTCCCGTATGTTCGACTCCTCTGATCTCTATCTTGAGATTGTTGCTATTAACCTGGGAACGAGGAGTATTTCCCGGTGTTGCCAAGGGCTCTCGGCCTGAAGTGAAAGAGCGAGCTAGAAACTCGAGACTGGCTTTAGTCTCTTCCCATTCCCGTAGAAGGCTCCTTCCGGCCCTACCGATTCTTAGTGAGCGATCCACAGTCTCGGACTGGAGCCGTAGGAGATCCACGATCTCACGGAGCTTCTCATTTTGAGTCCGTCCTCTTCCAAGCTCTTCACTCAAATAGCGGCTCCCGGCGACAAAGTTGAATACATCCAAAAGAGTCCTTTGATCCCAGGTATGGCCAAACTTCACATCCTCCTTCATCCCTTCCCATACATTAGTCGCCAGTCTTTCCAACCGGACCACCTCTCGAGGGGCTTCACTGGCAAACTGCGCAGTAGCCTCCCCGAGAAAAACTAAAGCAAAAAAAAGATTTCCCAGCGCCACCCCTGCAAGGTTCGCATTTCTCAGCCTCATCGTACGCATTTCATCCAGACCCCACTATCTCCCGTCAAAATGACTTAACATGAACGGAATCGTGTTAAGTGAGCTTCCTATGCGTCACCCGTCTTTCCATGGGGTAAATCCGCACCCCCATCTAGTACCGGGAAAAGACACTGGGCAACAAGGACATTGTGGGAACCAATCCATACTCGTGAGAACGCGAATGCTTCCTCTATAACAATCATTTTGATATATTCCTTTTGCCATGTATATCCTAACAGTGTTCCGGCAATCAAGTTTGTTCCTTTTTTTCCTTTTCATGGTTTTCCCGGTCCCCGGGTGGACTCAGGGACGCCCAACCCCGATCAGGTTAAAAAACAGCCCGACTTTAACCGTCACGGAGATGGGAAGTTGGCAACCCGTCCATAAGGGCACGGAGTACCGGAGAGTAACACTGCAGCGTATCCAACCTCGCTACCTGATCAGCTTCAAGATGGTTCGCTTTGATACTCACTGGGTTGTCCCGCACATCGTGCGCAGCCGTCAATACAAGCTGCATGTAGCTAATGTCAAAACCCTAGCGGAAAAGAGTGGGGCCATGGTAGCCATTAATGCCAACTATTTTGATGAAAACGGTAAAGCCCTCGGTTTTCTCAAGGCGGCGAGTCATAGTATCAATGATCGCATTTCAAAGAGCTCACTATTCACCGGCATTTTTGGGACTAAGAACCGGGTCCCTTTTATTATCCATCGGGATGATTTTTCTCCCGACCAGGCAGACGAAGGGCTCCAAGCTGGGCCGTTGCTTTTAACTAAAGGAACCGCCTTAAGTGTCAGGCGAGGGGCACATCGGCATACCCGGCGTTCTCTAATCGGTATGGACAGGGAGCGAAGGTTGATCGTCGCGGTAACCGATGGCCTTGTGGGGGGATTGAGCTGGGTGGAGATACAGGAATTTTTTGCCTCCAGATCATGGCAAGTGGGAGTAACGGACCTGCTCAACCTCGACGGGGGCGGATCGGCTCAACTCTACATAAAGGGGGGTGATCTCGAAGAATACGTGCCCGGGACCACTGATGTTCCGGTGGCAGTCGGGTTTTTTCCGAAGGCAGAATAGTACTAGGCCAATTCTATTCATCTATTTTTGTTTATCACCTACCTTTCCCTCTCCCTGTGGTTTACGGCGTAGAATGTCTTGGTCGAGCCGAGGCTGATTCTCTGTTATGCCTTTTTGCCGATGCTTTCGCCAGGAACATTGACCTCTCCCGTTGAGCAAAAGGAGTTATGCCGCACCTATTAAGGCTGGCTCAGGGAGAGAAACGAACTGCGGCTCCAATCCAGGGCTGCAGCCGGCAAAATTCCTAGATAGACTGTCCCTAGCGCGGCGATGGCAACGGCTAGATAGAGATACGGCGCAAGGGTAAAGGGTTTGCCTTCGACCCCTCCTTCCTCCAGGTACATCATCACGACAACCCTGAGGTAGTAGATAACCGAGAGGAGGCTGTTGAGGACGCCAATAATGGCGAGATTGGTGTATCCTGCGACGACGGCCGAACGGAACAGGTAAAATTTTCCTGTAAAGCCGGCTAGGGGCGGAAAACCGGCTAGAGACAGCATGAATATCGACATGGCTATGCCCAAGAAAGGTCGTTTCCATCCAACCCCGGCAAAGGCGCTATAGGACTCATTATCCCTCTTCCCTTCCTTCAATGCCATGACTACTCCGAATGCCCCAAGCGTCATGGGCGCATAGGCCAGTAAATAAAATAAAACGGCGGGCCCCCCAACCTTGGCCCCTGCGATCAGTCCTATAACCAGATACCCTGCATGGGCAATGCTCGAATAGGCGAGCATTCGTTTCACACTCGATTGGGAGATGGCGAGAAGGTTACCGACCGTCATAGTCAGAATCGCCAAGGCCCATAAGGGAATTTTCCACTCACTGTCCAATGACGCCAGTTGGTGCAAGAAGATCCGGGCCCAGGCGGCGAAGGCTGCAGCCTTTACCGAGACCGCCATGAAACCTGTAATCGGAGTAGGAGCGCCATCATAGACATCGGGTACCCAGAAATGGAAGGGAACGGCGGCTATTTTAAAGGCCAAGCCGACAAAAACGAACAAGACCCCTGCAAGGAGAATGAGGGGCCATTGATCACCAGGCTGGGCCAGAGAAGCAGAAATTAAACTGAGATTTGTTGAACCGCTAGCCCCAAAGATAAGGGCAATTCCATACAGGAGAAAGCCGGCAGCAAAGGAACCGACGATAAAATATTTCATGGCCGCCTCGCCGCTTTGCTTTCTCTCACCCCACATCCCGGTTAATACATAGACGGCGATGGACATAGTTTCGAGACCAAGAAAAAAGAGGATGAGATCGTTGGCCGCAGCCATCAGGATCATCCCAAAGATGCTAAAAAGGACCAGGGCGTAATATTCTCCTTCTCGAATCTCCGTTTCTTTTAAGTAATGAATGGAGGACAGGATAGTTATGATTCCAACACCCAAAAACAGTTGGGTAAAAAAGAGACTAAATGAATCCAGGCGCAGGGTGTTATGAAAAGCACCCTCCTGACTGCCCCAGAGGAGCAACGTCATGGCCGCGGCAATACCTAACCCTAGCATGCTGATCCAAGCCAAGAGGCGCTTTTCCCCCTCTTTAAGAAACAAATCCAAAAGCAGGACGGTTAAGCCCGTCAGGATAACTTCGGCTGCAGGGAGCAGTGGGGTTAAATTAATTGCCATAGGGTCTTACGGGGTTGCTCTTTACCGGCCGGTAGATCAAGGAAGCATGGACCTTTTTGGTTTCGAATTTCTGAATAATAAGTTGGATCGAAGGGTTCATCCGGTTCAAAAATGGCCGCGGGTAAATCCCCATAAAAACGATCAACGCCAGGATAGGAACTAACATGCTGATTTCCCTCACCCCGATATCTTTAATCATTCGATTCTCCGGCTGATTCAGGGGCCCAAAGTTCACCCGACGAAACATCCAGAGCATATAGATAGCACCTAGGACCACGCCGGTGGCCGCCCCGGCGGCCCACAGTGAACCAGTTTTAAATGCGCCCAAAAGGATAAGGAGCTCCCCAACAAAGCCATTAAGACCGGGAAGGCCTATGGAAGAGAGCGTGACCACCAGAAAGAAGGCGGAAAAGATAGGCATTTGCTTCCATAGCCCGCCGAAGTCGTCGATCATGCGTGTGTGGCGCCGGTCATAGATCATGCCGACGATCAGGAACAGCGCGCCGGTAGAGAGGCCGTGATTAAGCATCTGGTAGATAGCACCCTGTAGGCCCTGGAGATTCAATGTGAAAAGGCCTAACATCACGAATCCCAGATGGCTTACCGAAGAATAGGCGACAAGCCTCTTGAGATCCACCTGCATCATGGCCACCATAGCACCGTAAATAATCCCAATCACCGCGAGCGCCATGATGTAAGGCGCAGCCACTAGTGTAGCCTCAGGGAACAAGGGGATGGCAAAGCGAAGAAAACCGTAAGTCCCAAGCTTGAGGAGAATGGCAGCCAAGATGACCGAGCCGGCAGTGGGTGCTTCCACATGGGCATCCGGCAGCCAGGTGTGGAAGGGAAATAGAGGAACCTTGATGGCAAAAGCGAGGGCGAAGGCTAAAAAGAGCCAAACCTGCTCTTGGTAAGGAAGGTGAAGGTTGGTCAAGCTGAGAAGATGAAATGTCAACACATGAGTTATTTGGAAGTTACGTGTTACCAGATAGATAATAGCAACCAGCATGAGGAGGCTCCCGCTCATTGTGTAGAGGACAAACTTCAGCGCCGCATAGATCCGTCGGGGTCCTCCCCACACGCCGATGATAAAATACATGGGTACCAGCATGACCTCCCAAAAGACATAGAAGAGAAAGAGATCAAGAGCCACGAAGGCGCCGAGCATGCCGGTCTCCAGGGTCAGCATAAAAAAGAGATACGCCTTGACTTTCTCGCTTATAGTCCACGAGGCCAGGATAACAATGGGTCCGAGAAGCGTGGTGAGTAGGACGAGGAAGAGACTCAGTCCGTCAATGCCAACAGAGTATTCGATTCCATAACTAGGAATCCAAGAAAAGCGTTCCACCAGCTGCATCCCTCCTTCCGAGGGATCGAAACGCCAGAGTATGGCAAGGGACCACAAAAAGGTTAGAGAGGTAAAGAGCAGCGCTATTGTAAACAACCCAGAGATCCGCCGGTTCGGGAGAATCAGCAGCGCCAAAGCGCCAAGCGTCGGGAGAAAAACAAGCAGGCTAAGATCGCCGAAAAATAGTCCAATCATAAAAACCAATGATATAAGTACGCCAAGACTAACATCGTGCCAGCTAGAAATCCGAATAGGTAATGCTGGACATTACCAGTCTGTAGCCGACGCCAAAGATAGCTCATCTGCTTCACATGGTCGGCCACTCCGTTAACCATTCCGTCGATAATAGCCAGGTCGAAGATCTCGGCCAGCCACCTGGAACCACCAGTGAAGGGACGAACGAAAAAAAGGTCATAAGTCTCATCAACATAGTACTTGTTGAGAAGCCACCGATAGGGAGTTCCCCCGGCTAAAGTCGAAAGAAGTCGTGGGAGATTTCCCGCTCTGCAATAGGAAAGGTAAGCCGTAACAAATCCCACCCCTGCAACCCCCAACGTAAGGGCCATGAGATACTCTTCGATCATGGCCCCCGGATGTAACCCCTCTCTGACACCGAAGACCGGTTGCAACCAATGAGCCCAGCCGCTTCCCCACATGAACTCCGGTGCTCCCAGCCAACCCGCAAAGATTGACCCGCAAGCCAATAAAAGTAGCGGCACCGTCATCACCCGGGGCGATTCATGGAGGTGGGCCCTCACATGCGCCTCTAACCTGCACGGTCCGTGAAAGACCATGAAGAATTGACGGAACATATATAAAGCAGTCAACCCAGCCGTAACCCAGCCGGAAACCCACAGCCAGATGGAACTGTTAGGACTCGCAAAAGCCTGCCCGAGGATTTGATCCTTGGAGAAGAAACCTGCCGTCAACGGCGCGCCGGAAATAGCCAAGGCGGCAATAAGATAAGTCCAATAGGTAATAGGAAAGTAGGACTTAAGACCCCCCATTTTTCTCATGTCCTGTTCCCCGCGAAGGCCATGGATCACACTCCCTGCACCCAAAAAGAGACAGGCCTTGAAGAAGGCATGGGTAAAGAGGTGAAAGATCGCCGCTGTGTAAGCCCCCACACCTACAGCCAGAAACATATAGCCCAGTTGACTCACCGTGGAGTAAGCTAGAACCCGCTTGATGTCGTTTTGAGCAATGGCGATGGTTGCCGCCAAAAAGGCCGTCAGTCCACCGACGCTAGCGATCACGGCCAGAGTCGCAGGTGATAGGGAAAAAAGAAAATGGAGCCGCGCCGTCATGTAGACCCCGGCGGTCACCATTGTGGCAGCATGGATCAATGCGCTTACCGGTGTCGGTCCCTGCATGGCGTCCGGGAGCCAGACAAAGAGCGGGATCTGTGCCGACTTGCCCGTGGCCCCGACAAACAGAAGCAGCGTGATGAGGGTAACGCTCCCTGGCGCGAGAAGGCGAGCATTGCGTTGAAGCTCCGAAAAGTCAAGGGACCAGACCCCCTGACGGGCCATCTCCCAGAAAAGGAATAAGATCCCCAGGATAAATCCAAAATCGCCGATCCGGTTGACGATAAAGGCTTTGTTCCCCGCTATGGTGTTGGTGTGGTCCTCGTACCAAAAGCCAATAAGGAGATAGGAGCACAACCCCACTCCCTCCCAACCCACAAAGAGGAAAAGGAGGTTATCTGCCATGACCAGAAGAAGCATGAAAAAGATAAACAGGTTGAGATACGCGAAATAGCGGACCATCCCCTCGTCCTCATCCATGTATCCCAGGGAATAGACGTGGATTAAAAGACCGATGCCGGTGATCACCAGGAGCATCACTACCGTTAGCCCATCGGCCTGGAATGAGACCTTTGCCTCAAAGAGACCGGATTCGATCCAGGGAAAGAGGGTATCTCTGAACACCCCTCCCGTGGGAAGAAGCCAAAAAATCCACAGAGAGAAAAGAAAAGAGAGCGCTACGGCGACGCACGCCAACAAGCCGGCACTTCTCCGCCCCAGCCGTAACCCAAAAAAAATATTGATCACGGTCCCTAACAGGGGGGCCAGGGGGATACAGCGTAGAAGGGTCAGCGTTTCCATCGAAGTTGTCGTCACTACCACTTGAGAAGTTGCATCTCCTGCGGGTCCAGACTCTGGCGGTGGTGAAAGACCGAGATAAGGATCGCTAGTCCGACCACCGCTTCGGCTGCGGCAACCGCCATCACAAAGAAGACGATCACTTGACCATCCACCGAGCCCATGGCCCGGGAGAATGCGACGAAGGTCAGGTTCACTGCATTGAGCATCAACTCAATGGACATCAGCATCACGATCAGGTTGCGCCTGATGATGACGCCGGCCGCGCCAATGGCAAAGATCACGGCACTCAAGACAAGGTAATAGTTTAATGGCACCATAGTTTTGTCACGACTCCTTCTTTGCCAAAACCACGGCACCTATAATGGCCACCAAGAGCAAGACAGAGGCGACCTCGAATGGGAGAATAAAATCACTAAAGAGGCTTTGCCCCAACATGGCGGGGCTTCCAAACGATTCAACTGCAGCTGGGTATTTGGCGACCTGCCTCGGCACATCGGAAATAAGAGGAATCAGCTCAAATAGTAGAAGCAGGGCTGCCAGTAGACCGAGGCCCCACCAAAAGATCTTCCGTCGCTCCAAAACCTTCGGGTTTAACAACATAATAACAAAGAGAAAGAGAACCATAATCGCTCCTGCATAGACAAGGATCTGAAGGAATCCCAGCATGGGGGCCTCGAGCGTAAGAAATATTACGGCAATGAGAAATAGGGTGGCCACAAGGGACAGGGCGCTATGGATGACATTCCTCTGGAAAATCACGGACAAAGAGAAGGCAATGGATAGGCCGCCCAAGATTAGGAAGAGAAGCAAGGGAGCCGTCATGGTGTCTCAAGGAGTCCTTTGCAGAGCCACCAGCACCACTGCCGTTACCATGACGTTCAGGAGCGCGACGGGCAGCAGCATCTTCCAACCCAACCGCATCAACTGATCATAGCGGAACCGGGGAAGTGTCCAGCGCAGTAAGATAAATAGCCAGCAGAAAAATACGACCTTCAGGGTAAAAGCGCCTACCTGGAGGACCACTACGGTGAGCTGGGGGAGAAGGAGGGTTGTGCCCCAAGGGAGGTGAAAGCCGTCGCGCATGAGAAAGGGGACTTGCCAACCACCAAAGAAAAGCGTCGTGATAAGACCCGCAGAAGTCACCATTTCGGCAAACTCCCCGGCAAAGAACATGAGAAACTTTCCCCCTGAGTATTCGGTGTGAAAACCTGCGACGATCTCTGATTCTCCCTCCGGCAGGTCAAACGGTATCCTCTTTGTTTCCGCTACCGCCGCTGTAAAAAAAAGAAGAAAGGCTACGGGCTGGAGGACAACGCCCCACGCCGGGAGCCAGCCCCAGAGCAGGGACCCTTGCGCTCGGGCCATCTCTTGTAGCTCTAGGGTCCCGTAGATCATCAGGATACCGATAACCGAGAGCCCCATGGCAATCTCATAGGAAATCATCTGGGCCGAACCTCTTACCCCCCCCAACAAAGAAAACTTGTTATTCGAAGCCCAGGCCCCGATCACGATGCTGTAAACTCCCAAGGAGGCAAAGGCAAAAACATAGAGAATCCCCACATTGAGGTTCGCTACTTGGAGGTTGATGACGCGATGCCCGATCACGAGGATATCCCCAAAGGGAATGACCGCGAACATCACCAGCGCAGGGAACAGGGCCAGGCAAGGCGCCAGGGTGTGTAATAGTCTGTCCCCCTGAGGGGGAACAAAATCCTCTTTGGTAAGGAACTTAAGTGGATCCGCAATCAGGGTGTTCACCAGTCCCATGCCGGCAAGGCCAAAGACAGAGGCCCGGTTAGCGCCAATACGGTCCTGAATCAGGGCGCTTCCTTTTCTTTCGACCCAGCCCATGACCCCGGCAAGATTCAACACCATGAATAGTACGAGCAACGCCTTAGCCATAATGATACCGAGTTCAATGATCATCGTTGGCTGATCCTACGGTTCGGGTTGAACTCCCCGGTCACCGATTTGCTTATAATCGAGTCCCCGATATCTAGGAACCGTTGCGGCTATCCGTAAGAAGATCTCATGTGGGTCCCTGTAATCGGCCACCTCCCCAGCCTCGGTCAACAATTGACTAAAGATTTCCCAGTCCGGTATCGTTCCTGGAGGCGGTACAAGGGCAGGCTGTAGTCTCTGAATTCTTCCCCTTCGATTGGTATAAGTCCCCTCCTTCTCCGCAAAATTTGTAGCAGGGAGAACCACATGAGCCAGATTCGCCGTAGGGGTAAGATGGGTATCTTGGACCACAAGAAAGGAAATTTCTGCCAAGGCTTCCTCTGCTTGTTCTCCATCTGGCACCCTGGATAGCAAATCCTCTCCTACAATATAAGCCCCCTGGATTTGCCTTTGAAGCAACCGCTGAAGCCATGAGTCACAGCCCCCATCGCAGCATAGCCCCATCTCTCTCACCCCCCGGAAATTTGCAGAACGGTCGGGGCTCATCAGAATCTTCTCCACCTCCGAGAGTTCTCTCTCCTGGTACCAAACTTCCAGGGCTGCCTCGTGGCATATGCCTTTCATGAACATCGCGAAAAGAAATGCTTCTTCATTGGTATTTCTCCCGGAGACTATTCCACCTATACTTTTGGCAGCACTGAGACCCGAGAGGACAGCCTTGATGGCTCTTTCCCAGCTCACAGGCACCAACCCCCCCTCTTGACGCATCAGGGGCGACGAGAGCCGCTCCACGTCTGTCAGAGGATGGAAGCAGTACCGCCCTTCATCGCAGAGCCAATGGTCGTTGACCTCGTCATTGATTCGAGGTTTAAACCGGGCAATACGGTTTTGACTGCTCTCGATTCTGATATTACAGCCTGTGCTACATCCCGGACAGATGGAGGGAGTAGTGGTGAGGAACCAGACCCGTACTTTAAAGCGAAAATCGCGGTCCGTGAGGGCTCCCACGGGGCAGATATCGTTTACGTTTCCTGAGAGGGGGTTGTCAAGGATCCTGCCCGGAAACAGGGCAATGCTCGCACTGTCACCTCGGTTCAGCACGGTCAGCTCTTCCGTATGACTCACCTCTTGCAGGAACCGAACACAGCGGGTGCAATTGATACAGCGCTCTCCGTCAAAGACCACATGCGGACCAAAGATCTCTCGCTTTCGATCTTGCTCTTTCCTGGCACTGAAACGGCTCTCCATACGATCATGTTGTATGTAGTAATCCTGCAGCAAGCATTCCCCTGCCTGGTCGCAGATCGGGCAATCCAATGGATGGTTGATAAGGAGAAACTCCAGTACGGCCCGCCTCGCCTCTAGGACCCGGGGGCTCTGCGTTTTTACCCTCATTCCCTCACTGACCCGGGTGTTGCAGGCAATTTGGAGCTTAGGCATTTTCTCCAGCTCCACCAAACACATGCGACAGTTGCCCGCAATAGACAGTTTCGGATGATAGCAGTAATGCGGAATGACAATGCCGGCTTCTTCGGCTGCCTGGATGACGGTTTTCCCCTGAGCCGACGTGATTTCCCGTCCGTCGATGTTTAGGTTAACTCGCTCCATGGCAACCACTCGTTACGCTACACATTGCTTATGCATGATATGAGCTTCAAACTCTTCACGGTACTTTTTAATAAACGCGGCGGCCGGCATCGCTGCTGCATCACCAAAGGGGCAGATGGTGTTTCCTCTGATGTTACCGCTGATATTAATAATCAGTTCCAAATCCTCGATGGACCCCTGCCCGGTCTCGATGCGCGAAAAGATCTTTTCCATCCAGTGACATCCTTCCCGGCAGGGAGAGCACTGGCCGCAAGACTCATGGGCAAAAAAACGGGCTATGTTCCAGGCTGCCCTGACCATACAAGTCGTATCGTCCATGACAATCACGCCACCGGAACCGAGCATGCTCCCGGCCGCCTGGAGAGATTCATAGTCTAACCGCACGTCCTCTATTTCATCACCACGCAGCACAGGCATGGATGCTCCTCCCGGGATGACGCCCTTCAATTTTCTCCCCCCGGGAACACCACCGCAATCCTCTTCCAGAAAACGCTTCAAACGATAACCCATCTCTAATTCGTACACCCCCGGTTTTTGAATATGGCCGCTGACACAGAAGAGTTTGGTCCCCTTGCTCTTCTCCGTTCCCATGGCTGCATATCTAGCTGCCCCCTGGTCGAGAATCCAAGGAAGTGCTGCGAGAGTTTCGACATTGTTTACAACGGTCGGACAACCAAAGAGCCCGTGGGTCGCGGGAAAAGGAGGCTTGACTTTGGGCCATCCCCTTCCTCCTTCCAGAGAGGAAAGTAGTGCGGTTTCCTCCCCACAGATGTAAGCCCCGGCACCGCGATGGAGAATGAGATCGAGATCATAGCCAGAACCAACTATGTTTTTACCGAGATAGCCGGCTTGAGCGGTCTCGTCGACTGCCCTTTGCAACACCTTCGCGCCAAAAGCAAGCTCGCCCCGAATATAGACAAAGGCTGTATGGGCCTGGATAGCATAGGCGGCAAGAATGGTCCCTTCGATAATAGCATGCGGATCCCTTTCAATCAGGAGCCGGTCTTTAAAAGTACCGGGCTCGCTCTCATCGGCGTTGCAAACGAGATATTTAGGTTTCGGGTTGTCCTTCGGTACAAACCCCCATTTCATACCGGTCGGAAACCCGGCCCCGCCTCGTCCCCTAAGGCCGGAAGCCTTGACCTCCGCCATCACTTGTTCGGGAGACATCTGTTTGAGGGCCTTCTCCAGGGCCCCATAACCTCCGCGTGATCTGTAGACAGCCAGGGTGTGAGAATGCTTGGCTTCCATATTGCGCAACAGAACCTTTTCCATATCGATGACGGCAGCCTGTGACCTATTTCAGCGTTTTTAGTAGTTCCTTAATTTTTTCCTCGGAGAGATTTTCATAATATTCCTCATTAATCTGCATCATGGGCGCTGTACCGCAAGAGGCCAAACACTCCACTTCCGAAAGCGTGAATTCACCGCCCGCAGTGGTCTCCCCCACCTGAATCCCTAACTCTTTTCTCACAAAGGCAGTGATTCTTTCGGAGCCCGCTAGGGCGCACGGAAGGGTCCGGCAAACCTGGATATGATGCCTCCCGATCGGTTTCATTTTAAGCAGGGTATAGAAGGTGACTACGCCGTAAACCCGTGCCGAGGGAAGCTCCATCATCTTCGCCACATAATCAATCGCCTCTGGGCTAAGATGGCCGAACTCTGATTGTGCCAGAAAGAGGACAGGAATCATCGCAGCTTCTTTTTTAGGATAGCGCCGGACCAGATCTGCAAACTTTTTGAGCGCTTCTTGAGAGAATTCCAGGGCCATAAAGTTTACCTATCGCACTCGCCTCCGATCATATTCATCATACCGAAGGTCGGGATAATATCCGCCACCATCCATCCTCTGATCATCTCCCGAAAGGCCGACATGGCAATAAAAGAGGGGGGGCGTACCCTTAACCGGTAGGGTTTACCTCCTCCGTCGCTGACGATATAAAAGCCCAATTCACCATTGGCGCCTTCCACGGAAAAATAAACTTCCCCGGGGGGAACATGGATACCCTCCATGATAATTTTAAAATGGTGCATCAAACCTTCGATGCTGTCGTAGACCTTTTCTTTTTCAGGCAGGGCACAACGAGGGTCATCTAGAGAGACTGGACCCAAAGGAATCATCGCTAATGCCTGTTCAGTGATTTGCATGCTCTGCTCGATCTCTTCGATACGGCACACAAAGCGGTCATAGTTATCCCCTTTGCTTCCCAAGGGTACATCAAACTCCATCTGGTCATAGACGAGATAGGGTTGGGCCTTACGGATATCGTAATTAACCCCGGTGGAGCGCAGAATGGGACCTGTCAGTCCGTACTGAATGGCGCATTCTTGAGAGATCGCTCCCACACCGGACAGCCGATCAATAAAGATACGATTCCGCGAGAGAAGCCTATCGCAATCGTCGAGTAGTTGTCTGACGATCTCGAAGGCGCGCTTCACGCTTTCCGCAAAGCCTTGGGGGAGATCATGCTTGACTCCTCCGATACGAGCGTAGGTAATGGTTAGCCGAGCCCCTGTTACCGCTTCGATGATCCTCGTGAGGTGCTCTCGCGCCTCAAGCATATAAAAGCCGGCAGTGATAGCCCCTAGCTCCGAGGAGGCCATCCCGCAGCAGGTCAGATGATCATAGATGCGGGACAGCTCGCTCATGATGACGCGGATGAACTGGCACCTTGGAGGCGTTTCAACCCCAAGCAATTTTTCTACTGCCATCACATAACCTACATTGTTGATGAGCGGGGAGGCATAATTGAGCCGGTCTGTATAGGGTATCACCTGTGTCCAGGTTGCCTGCTCGCAACTCTTGGCAAAGCCCCGGTGCAGGTATCCCACTTCCACGTCACAATCGAGGATTTTCTCCCCCTCAAGCTTGAGGTTAAGCTTGATCGTTCCATGGGTAGCGGGGTGGGACGGCCCCATCTGGAGCTCCATGGTGTCCGACGAGCGTCCCGGCGTCTCTCTCTCTATGGGTTGCCGCGGTTTATTCAACAGGTCTTCGAGCCTTGACTGAAAATTTCTGTTTCAGCTGTAGGAGTTTGTTCTTCGATGATTGATCCACAAAGGTGCCCTCCACGTTTCGTTCAGGGACTAGTGGCTGGCACTGATTGACCGGATAGTCCTTGCGTAGCGGATGGCCCTGGAACTCTTCGTAAAGCAGTATTCTCTTTAGATCGGGATGGGCCAGGAAACGGATACCGAACATATCCCAGACCTCTCTCTCCAGCCAGTCTGCTCCCTTCCATAATGAGGTGAGCGAGGCCACTATCGGCTCCTCTTCCGCCACGGGAATCTTGACACGCAGTCGAAACTTGTTACTCAGCGAGTATAGGTGGTAGACAATCTCGAAGCGGGGCTTCTTCTTTCCAAGAAAGTCTACCGCTGTTAGATCCGTCAGAAAGTTAAATTTCAGGTTCGGATCTTCTCTGAGGGTACGAAAGATCTCTCCCATCTCTTCTTTGGGTATGACGATCACTTCATCTCCCCGAAAGGAGTTGAACTCAAGAACCCTTCCAGTCAACTTTTCTCGGAGATATCGGAGGCTTGGATCATTCTCGTCCATAGAAACTTCAGCCCCATTCCAGGGCCCCTTTCTTCCAAACATAGATAAAGCCGATCATTAGAATGACCAAGAAGATCCCCATTTCCACTAGACCAAAGAGTCCCAGGCGGCGAAAGAGGATCGCCCACGGGTAGAGAAATACAACCTCAATGTCAAAAACTAGAAAGAGCATGGCTACAAGGTAAAATTTGACCGGGAACGGGGTCCAGGCGTCTCCTTGGGGGGGGTTCCCTGATTCAAACGGCTCTCCTTTGACAGGGGTAAGCCTCTTTGGACCCACTTTTTGGGCAATCAGAAGCATCGAGACCACGATGATCCCAGCAAATAAAAAGAGAATGAGCACGGGAAAATAAGGATGAGTCATAGATCGCTTATTTAAAAAAACCATACCCCCCAATCGAGAGGTATGGAAGGAGGTCCAGTGACGTCGCCAGGAGATTCAAGGATATTTTTTCTCTAATGGAAAAGAGTCTCGATGTCAAGGTGAGTGACGGACACTATAATCGCATTCTCAATCGGAGGCAGGTATGACCCTTACTTTTCAACATGACTTTCGAGTGCAGACGCTTTGCGTTTCGAAGAAAAACTAGCTTGAGCGTGTCACCCGCCACGGTTGCTTGCTCCAAAATAACAAAGGGGGCCTTGTTTAGGCCCCCTTTGTTTGCGCATTTTTTTGACTCGCCTTAGTATTCATCTCCACCAGGCGGCATTGGCGGAGCCTCTTTCTTTTTCTCCGGCTTGTCCGCTACCATGGCCTCGGCGGTAAGCAGCAGCCCTGCAACTGAGGCGGCATTCTGAAGCGCTGTGCGTACCACCTTGGTGGGATCCACAACTCCCGCCTTGATAAGATCTTCAAAATCCTCGGTTGCTGCGTTGAAACCGTAGGCTCCTTTGCCGTGTTTGATCTTTTCCAGAACTACGGACCCCTCGGCTCCCGCATTGGCGGCAATCCAACGGGAAGGTTCCTCCAGCGCCTTTTGTACAACCTGCACGCCTACCTTCTCATCCTCAGGCGCCCGGATACTACTAAGAGCCGCCGCGGCACGGATCAGAGCCACACCACCTCCTGCTACAACGCCCTCTTCTACGGCGGCACGGGTTGCATGGAGCGCATCCTCCACCCGCATTTTCTTTTCCTTCATTTCAACCTCGGTGGCGGCGCCCACCTTAACCACGGCTACACCCCCAGCCAGTTTGGCTAGCCGCTCCTGGAGCTTCTCCCGGTCATAGTCAGAAGTGGTTTCCTCGATCTGGGCGCGAATCTGGTTGATTCGTCCTTCGATAGCAGATTTCTTCGCGGCACCTTCCACAATCGTCGTGTTATCTTTGTCCACGATAATACGTTTGGCACGACCCAAATCCTTTAAGGTGACATTCTCCAGCTTTAATCCCAACTCTTCGGCGATCATACGCCCATCGGTGAGGATAGCGATGTCCTCCAACATGGCCTTACGTCGGTCCCCAAAACCAGGCGCCTTGACGGCAACGCATTTAAGGACACCGCGAATCTTATTGACCACCAGTGCTGCAAGCCCTTCTCCCTCCACGTCCTCGGCTATGATCAACAGGGGCTTACCTGTTTTGGCCACATTTTCCAAGACTGGGAGGATGTCTTTCATATTTGAAATCTTTTTCTCATGAATGAGTATATAAGCATCCTCGTACGTTGCTTCCATCCGCTCCGCATCAGTGACCAGGTAGGGAGAGAGATAACCCCTATCGAAGCGCATCCCTTCAACTAGATCTAGCGTCGTCTCTAATCCTTTGGCCTCCTCAACTGTGATGACTCCCTCTTTTCCTACCTTGTCCATGGCCTCCGCGAGAATTTCACCAATGGACTCGTCATTATTAGCAGAGATTGTTCCAACCTGGGCAATCTCCTCTCTATCGCGGGTAGCCTTAGACTGCGTTTTGAGTTCCCCGACGGCCTTTTCCACCGCCTTGTCAATGCCACGCTTGACGCTCATTGGGTCATAGCCGGCGGTAACCATTTTGAGACCGCCCGTAAAGATGGCACGGGCTAACACCGTAGCCGTCGTTGTACCGTCTCCGGCCACATCCGAGGTCTTGCTTGCTACCTCCTTGACCATCTGGGCTCCCATGTTCTCAAATTTGTCTTCGAGCTGGATCTCCTTGGCCACACTCACACCATCCTTGGTTATAGTTGGGGCACCCCAAGATTTTTCCAGGACAACATTCCGTCCCTTTGGCCCCAGAGTTACCGTCACGGCGTTGGTTAAGATGTTTACACCACGCAATACTTTGCTATGCGCCTCTTCACTGAACTTTATTTCTTTTGCAGCCATTATCTGCCTCCTTACTCAATGATTCCGAGGATATCATCCTCACGTAGAATGAGATGCTCTTCCCCCGCCAGCTTTATCTCGGTCCCAGCATATTTTCCAAACAGAATCTTGTCTCCCGCCTTCACGTCCAGAGGTATAATCTTCCCGTCTTCTTGCTTCCCTTGGCCGACCGCAACGACACGGCCTTCCTGCGGTTTTTCCTTAGCGGTGTCAGGGATAATAATTCCCCCTTTGGTTTTTTCCTCTTCGGCGATCCTTTGAACAATGACCCTGTCATGTAAAGGGCGAATTTTCACTGCCATAGCAACCTCCTAAAATAAAACGTAGATTTATTGCGCTTCCTTGATGTGTCTATCCATACATATATAAATCGTCTTTTTAATACGTCAAGAGGTCACATCAATTAAGCTTAGCTTTTACGTTATACCCACACGCCTCTAATATCGGGCTTGCCCTATTCATTACGAGTAACGGATTGATAGAGATGAGCGGGCGCGGTATTGTAACGTTTGGAGCAAAGGCTGATACTTTTCGGTGACGGCAAGGAGGATAAAATGGCAGCAAGAACGACCATCAAGATTTGGGGAAGAAAAGATTCATCCAACGTGCAAAAAGTTCTTTGGTGTTGCGACGAGTTAGGTGTGGCATTTAACCGGATCGATCTTGGGGGATCTTTCGGTGGAAACAAGGAAAAGACTTATCTCGCTCTCAATCCCAACGGCGTGGTCCCGACGATTGAGGATAAAGGCTTTGTCTTGTGGGAATCCAACAGTATCCTCCGTTACCTTGTCGATAAATATGGCCAGGGGAAACTTCTCCCGTCTACCCCAGAGGGTCGATCCGACACCAACCGCTGGATGGACTGGCAACTCACCACACTGGGCCCAGCCATGGTTCCTCTCTTTTGGGGATTGATTCGTCGGCCTCCAGAAAAGCGGGATAACACTGCCGTTGACCATGCCTTTCAGAAAGCAACTCGGGCCTGGTGGATTTTGAACGACCACTTGGCAAAAAACGACTATTTGGCCGGTGATACCTTCACCATGGGGGATATTCCAGTCGGAGTATGGGCAAACCGGTGGTTTCAAATGCCGATCCATCGGCCAGAGATGGCTGCTCTGAAAATTTGGTACGACCGTCTCTGTCAACGGTTGCCTTACCAGACTCATATTATGATTCCCCTGACTTGACGGTGACCTCAAAATCAGTAAACGAGAACCTGCTTTTAAGGTTCCGCCGGTGAGAAATCAACTCCGGCCCTGAGCCTAAAATGTTTTCGCAATCCGAAATTCATAATTCTTCAAAGTTTTTTCTGTGCTGTGTCCTGATTCGGCCGGTGTGGATGTGAGCTGTTGAACCTGAACCAGAGTTGGTGTAGAAAACGCTTCTCGGACCCTCTCTTGAATATACCCGATTCAAAAAGGACTTAAGGAGGAGCGAACTATGAGCAAGGAAGCAGAGTTTTTCGGGGTTCAGTATAAAGAAGGATCGCTAGAATCGAAGGTTGGTGAACTTATCCGTTTTGCGGTCAACCTGGCTATCGGGCACGAACACGGCGCCAAACTCCACCTGGACAAAGCCCGCCGGTGTGGAGCCTCAGAAGACGAGGTATGGGAAACCGTAGTCTATGCTATGAGGCCCGTGACCGCTAAAGTGAAAAATTTAGCCGGTGGAATCGTCAAAGATAAACTGCCGGTTTCGGGCCTTGGATAACGCTGGGAATCAGATACCCCGCACCGCTGTATCGGGTCATTGAGGAGGCTTCATGGATTTTGTAGATCTTAACAGCAAGATAACTGGGGGCTATGTGATAACCAGCCGGGCAGGTTGGCAAGCTATTGCCTTATGTGAGCCAACGTGGGGCTGCAATTAATGAGGAACTCAAATGCGAGTCTGCATGCCTCCGGATCCCAATCCGAGAAAGCCGAAGTTCACTCCACCGCCGAAGTCCTGTGACACCCATGCGCATGTGTTCGGGCCACCTGAGAAATTCCCTTTTGCCCTGACGCGGCAATATACCCCGCCGGCGGCGCCCATCGAACACTACCTGAACATGCTCGCCGCGGTGGGGATCGATCGTGGTGTTGTGGTTCAACCAAGTGCCCATGGATTCGACAACACTGCTACCCTCGATGCAATCGCGACCACCGGCGGACGCTTTCGCGGCATTGCCCGAGTCAACGACACGGTGACCGATGAGGAACTCCAGAGGCTACACGAGGGCGGTATCCGCGGCGTTCGTTTCAACCTGCTCAACAGACCTGCCGGTAATATTAAGCTAGCTGTTTTTGACCGGGTGGTCGAGCGTATTGCTGAGCTGGGCTGGTCTATCGATCTTCATATAGATCCCAGGAATTTGGTCGCACAAGAAGCCCGGATTCGGGCCCTGCGGGTGCCCGTTGTTTTTGATCACCTTGCCCGTGTCGTCCCCGCCAAAGGTCTGGAACAGGTGCCCTTCCGGTTGCTTCTCGACCTGATGAAAGATGACCGGTTCTGGGTCAAGCTAACGGGGGCCGACAAGATCAGCAGCGCAAGCCGCGATTCTGTCAATGGCCTTCCCTATACCGATGTCGTGCCCTTCGCTCGTGCTTTAATAGAAGCTGCGCCCGATCGCCTTATCTGGGGAACCGATTGGCCGCACTCGAACATATTTGCGCCGGGAAGGACGCCGAATGACGGTGACCTGATCGATCTGCTCTTCGAGTTTGCCCCCGATGAGCAAGTGCGGCACAGGATATTGGTCGACAACCCTTCGCGGCTATACGACTTCGGTGAGACCTGACTGACGAGTCTCGGGGGTCGGGGCGTTGTTCTCCAAATCGGTTTTATACCCGGGACAAGCTGGGCGGTGGGCTAATAATAAACTCAAGCCTTTCTTTGACCTGATCCTGATCTGAGGCAATCCGGATAGATGACAGGCGTTTACTTTTCAGGTATGAATACTGAGAAACGTCGATTGTTCTGCCTGGCGCCATGCCAGCCCTTGTTGACAGATGCAGAAACTATTACTGGGCAGAGTGGGCTGACTCGGGACGGGCGTTTCGAGCAAAAAGAGTTTACCCTCTTAAGGGTTCGGCGATAGTGTTCAGAACATCTTTGCAAGAATACGTTGACGGGGAGATTCAGCTTTTCATGCAGGAGTGTACGACCTGCGGTGTTTGTGCTGAAGTGTGTCCGATTCTACCTTATAGTGCAGCGAACGGTGCGGACGCAAAACAGGTCGTAGGCGGTGTGTTGGATATCCTGCAAGGTGGGAATGGAAACCCCGCGGCCGCTGATTGGGTTCTGTCCTGTGCCGGCAGTGGGGTTTGTATCAAAGAATGCCCTGAGAAGATCAATCCCCGAAGGATGCTTCTATTTGCCAGAAATGCCCTAAAAGGAAGGCGGTAATAAATGGAGTCAAAGAAAGCCGCAAGCCGGGGGTTCAAAAAAATGACCAAAGAGATCCGGCTCCTTACCGGAATGCAAGTTTCCCCGGAAGAGATAAAGAGACTCACTGGGCGCCAGGATCAACGAAAGAAGCATGCCCGCGTCGTCTTCTGGATTGGCTGCAACCTGCCGCGAACCTCCCATTTGGTCCTAGCCCTTGAAGATATCCTCGAGAGGCTGGATGTCGACTGTGAGGTGCTCGGAGGACAGGATAATTGCTGCGGGATTGTCCATTTCAGGGAAGGGGACAACGACACAGGAAACAGAGTTGTCAGGAACACGGTTCGCCACATGGAGAGGTTGAGTCCAAAGATGGTGCTGGCCTGGTGTCCCACGTGTCATCTCCAGTTCAACGAGATTCTCCTGGGTTTTCTACAAACAGACTTTGTCTTCCAACACGTCAGTGAATTTCTTGCGAATCGGTTAGCACTGCTGAACTCTAAATGGCAGAAGCGGATTGAAAAAAAGGTGGCAATTCATGAACACAAGGGTGTAGGGGGCGTGACAGAGCATATCAGAAAGCTGGTAGCTGCCATTCCAGGCATCACCATCGTCGAGGTTCCGCAACTCAGCACCTATGGTTATATGTGCAGCCGCCTGGCTGCCGTGCAAAGGGCGAGAGAAGATGCCCATCGACGAATGATTGAGATGGCTATGAAAGCTCGAGTGGACGTGCTGGTAACGCCCTATCATAGTTGCCAGAGGGATTTCTGTGTGGAGGAGAGGAACCATCCGTTTGAGGTTAAGAATTTCGTCACGCTCCTGGGAGAAGCGCTGGGAATTCAATATCAAGACCAGTACAAAAAATTCCGTATCCTGGGCGATGAGAAACAGATTATGAATGAGGCAGAACCCTACATCCGGCAAAACAAGCTCAAGGAAGATGAAGTTCGCCGGGTCATAAAGAAACAGCTGATTTAGATCATGAATGAGGCACGTGACGCATCGACCACGGCTACTCTAGCCCAGTTCGTTTCCCAGCTGTGCTACGAGAAAATACCGTCCGATGTTATATTCCACGCCAAGGTGTGCATTCTTGACGCACTTGGCTGTGCCCTCTACGGGTCGACCCTACCGTGGGGCAAGACGGTGATTGATTTTGTCAAGGAGTGCGGACAGGGTAAGGGTGCCTTCATCTGGGGCGACGGTGCACAGGTGCCGAGTGCGAACGCGCCGCTGGCCAATGGAACATTGGTCCATAGTTTTGAATTGGATGATATCTACCGGGGTGGATCCCTCCACGCCGGTGCCGTTACGCTGCCTGCTGTGGATGCCCTGCTCCGCCAAGTTGGCTCCACCGATGGGAGGGATTTTCTAGTAGCTGTCATCGCAGGTTTTGAGACTGGTTGTCGCGTTGGCCGCGCAAATGGGATTTCCCAGCTGCGTCGCGGATTTCATCCAACCGGTACCACGGGGACGCTGGCTGCCGGGGCTGCTGCAGCCAAGATATTGCGGCTGGATGCGGGGACGACTCTCCACGCCCTGGGGATTGCCGGGACCCAGGGGGCGGGATTGATGGCGGCCCAAGAGGGCTCTATGGTCAAGCGCATGCATCCGGGCCGGGCTGCCCAGAGTGGTGTCTACGGCGCCCTGCTGGCTGCTAAGGGCTTCACCGGTATTGAAAATATCCTGGAAGCCCCTTACGGTGGTTTTTGCTCGACCCTCTCGGATAGCGCGGAGATAGACCGCATTACCAAGAGGTTGGGTGAGGAATACCTGTCGTTGCATATCGGTTTCAAGCTCTATCCCTGCTGTGCCAATAATCACACCTCACTCGATGCTTTGAAAAATGTTCGGTCGCGCCGTCCCGACCTCAAAGCAGATGACGTTGAAAAGATCGTGGTACAAACGACCCGATCGTCCAAGCTTCATGTGGGTTGGCCCTATACCCCCCATAGTATCACGACCGCACAGATGAACCTCAGCTACTGTCTCGCGGCGGCTCTGGTGGACGGCGAATTCTCCGTCAGCCAGGTGGCGGAGGACGCCATCCGTAGGCGAGACATCATTGAGGCATCGGAGCGCATCGAAGTAATCGAGGACGCCGAGCTGGAAGGCCTAGACGATAAGCACAGGTACGGGGTCAAGGTCGAGGTCCGTCTCCGAGACGGGACCACCTTTAAAGAGAAGGTCCTGCAGGCCAAGGGAAGTGAGGCCGATCCTATTGGGGATGTTGAGATCCAAAATAAATTCCGTCTTCTCGCTTCGACGGTACTGGCAGGAACTCAGGTGGAGAGGCTCCAAGAGACCGTCGGTTCTCTCGACAAGTTGGAAGACGCAAGGGCCCTGAGTACGCTCCTCGTTCCCGAGTAAGGGATACAACTTTTAGGCTCTGACTAGATAAATCAGGTGGAAGCGGTGCCGGAGTGGAATCTCTCAATTGCCATCGGTTTTAACAGCTCGCTGAACCCGGCAACAAAAATACCCGGGTTCTAATTATTAAGATTTCTTGCCTTCACTAAGCCGAAGGGCCGTGGAGACAATCCCCTGAACACTCGGAACAATGGCTTCTACCAGTGGCCTACTGTGGGGAGGCGGAAGAGGTTGGGTCCCGATTCGCATCACGGGTCCTTTTAAATCAGAGAATAAATTTTCTTGAATAATGGCAGCGACTTCGGATGTGACTCCGCCAACCATCGGCCCCTCATCAACCACCATGGCCCTTTGGGTCTTAGCTACGGATTTAAGGATCGTCTCTTTATCCAAAGGCGCTAACGAGCGCAGATCAATGATTTCGGCGTCGATACCCTTTTCTTTTAACTCGTCGGCAGCCTGATCTACTTTGAGAACTATCCCGCCGCAGGTGATCATGCTGAGATCCTTCCCTTCACGGCGAACCGCGGCCACACCAATGGGTACGGTATAATCCCCCTCTGGCACAGGGCCTCTAGTTCCGTAAAGATGATGGCTCTCAAAGCATAGGACCGGGTTAGGGTCACGGATTGCTGAAAGGAGAAGCCCTTTGCCGTCTGCCGGTGTAGCGGGAACAATAATCTTCAACCCCGGAAAATGGATAAACGCCCCATGATTACAACTCGAGTGGCTCGGACCACCTCCGGGACGGGTGGCAAACTTATTGCGCACCACCATCGGTACCGAAACACGACCGCCGCTCTGGTAGTAATAGCGAGCCGCATGGGTAGTCAGTTGATCCATACAGATGGGCAGGAGATCACAAAATTGAAGTTCCACGATCGGCCTCATTCCGTTGATCGCCGCACCAATGGCTAATCCGACTATAGCAGCCTCAGAGATCGGTGTGTCTCGAACTCGATCCTCACCATAGGCTTGCATCAGACCGCGCGTCACGCCGTAGGCCCCACCAAACACGGCCACATCCTCCCCCATCACGAAGACACGCTCATCGCGCCCCATCTCGTACCGAAGCGCCTCCCGGAGAGCCTCCTGAAGACGCATCTCCTTGACCTCCGCAAGAGGTGATTGCGATTCCATTGCGTTAGCCATGGGTCGCCTCCGATCCGGCATAGACACTACCTAGATCGAATGCCTTCGAGGGCAGGGGAGATGCCAGCACCTTCTCAGCAACCCTATCCAATTCCGCGTAGACATTCGCCGTCATTGTCTCAAATCCCGCCGACGTCAAGTTCCCTTCACCAATCAGCTTTTCCTTTAGCCGTTTGATCGGGCAGCGCTCTTTCCACTGGGCGATCTCTTCTCTGGAACGGTAGCCAACTCCCGGATCTCCGCCAAAGTGACCATCCCATCTATAGGTCAGACACTCCAATAAAGTCGCACCCTCTCCGGCGCGACCTTTTTCCGCAGCCTTGCGGGTTTCCTCATACACCACCTCTACATCATTGCCATCAATAACCTTCCCCTCAAAACCGTACCCTTTCGCTCGCTCCGCCACATGCTTGACTGCAACGCTCTTTTCAAAACTCACGGTCATAGCGTAAAGGTTATTCTCGCACACGTAGATGACCGGGAGCTTCCATAAGCCGGCAAAGTTCATCGCTTCATGGACCACACCCTGGTTCATCCCTCCTTCACCGAGAAAGCTTGCCACCACCTCTTTGCTATGCCGCAGCTTGGCTGCCAAGGCACTTCCCGTCGCAATGGGGACCGTCGCCCCAACCGTACCGGTATTGCCAATAAAGCCAAAAGAAAGGTCAGCCATATGCATCTTACCGCCGCGCCCTCTGGAATAGCCGTCCTCCCGGCCGAGGCACTCACACAGGAGACGGTAGAGGTCAGCCCCCTTGGCTACTAGATGTCCCGTCCCACGGTGGTAACTCGCGATCAGATCCTGAGGCGCGAGCGCCGAGCAAACCCCTACGGCTATAGCCTCTTGACCCCGATACGAATGGGTGTTGCCGAACATCGCCTTTTTTTGGAAGAGCTCGTCCAGTTTTTCTTCAAAACCCCGGACCCTTATCATCCCCTCCAGCATCTTCTTTTGCGTGTTCCCATCCAGCATAACAAGTCCTCCTCTACTTTAATTTACAGCCTGCTGGGTATTGAAGGCTCCCGGCGCAGGAGAAGAGTCCAAACAGGTTCCAACTGAACCATTTCCTATTTGACCTGAGTCGTTTCGTACGGCAGTCCGGTCCCATAGTTGGGCCATTTCTCTACCAAATTGTCATGGTAGTTCTCGAGCCAGTAGTTAACCAAATCAATACCGCGGGGAAACCAGACTCCCTCGTGGCTCTTGGCATAACGAAGAAATTCTCTCAGAATCGGGATCCGATAGGGCCGGCCAATCAGAAAGGGGTGAAGTCCCAAATTCATAAATCCTGGATATTTTTCGCCTTCTTCATAGATCCAGTCAAAGTGGTCTTTCCAATACTGGAGCAACTCCCGCGGGGTCCTGCCGGCATCGGGCTTACCCGTTCTGTGGTCCGTCATCCAGACGCCGAAGGTGGTCACGACGAGCTCGCCTTTGTCCGTTTTGAGGACATACGGCAGGTCCTCATGGAGAAAAGAATTCCAATATTTATAACCAAACTCGACTAAAAAATTCGGGGTATCATCCGTCGGTTTCTCTCCCGGCATGATGTAACCTTTGGGCTTGATGCCCAACACCCTCTGGAAAGTTTCAACCGTACGTTTAATATCGTTGCGCTGTTGTTCCGGGCTCATTAGCGTCACATATTCATGCCGCCAGTTCTCGGAACAGAGGTCATGCCCCTCAGCTAGGATATGCTTCATCAGGTCAGGAAAGGCCTCTACCGTGTAGCCGTTAACAAAAACACTCCCTTTTATTCCCTCCTGTTTCAAGACCTCCAATGTTCTGTAGATACCTACTCTCTCCCCGTACTGCCGATCCGTGATCGAGCATATGTCTCTCTTAAACTTAGCATCCTGTCCTACACCCTTACGCATGTCTGACTGATGAGAGGTCGGCGTCCCGAGCTCGTCGGGCCAGCTTTCCATAACGACATTGGTAACCAGTGCCACACGGGCACCACCCGGCCAACTGATGGGTTTCCTTCTGAACATAGTGATCTCCTTTTCATGGTTGGCTGTTGAATTTCAACTCTGTTGATAAACCTTAGAGTGTCGCAGTTTGGACAAGCTAGGGTCTTGGATTGCAGAAAAAGAAGATTGCCTTCAAGAGAAGGCGATAACGGCAACCACTGAGTTAAAAAACGCGTTGTCTCCCTCTTTGACCCGGATTTCCTCCAGCACTCCGGATTCTGGGGCCTCAATCTCAACATTGACTTTGTCGGTCTCCACCTCAAGGAGAGCCTCCCCTTTCTGGACCTGTTCGCCTTCCTTTTTAATCCAGTGTACTACCTTGACCTCATCCGCCTCGTCACTGGATCCCAGACGAGGCACAACGACTTCCTTTTTTGCCATACGTTGGCGGCAGCCTCCTCTTCCTAGCAATTTGGTGAATCTATAGTAACCAACTCTCCTATGTCAACTGAATGGGCAACGGGGGTGATGGTTACGAGCGCGCCCGAAGCGAAAAAAAAGGGAGAGGGCACGCGCAGCCCCCTCCCCCCCCTGAGGGAAAATAAATTGAAACAATGAGATCAGAAGGTATAGATGCCCTGCAGGGCAAGTGTTGTTTGATTTCTATCGGCACTACTACTGCCTTTGAAGAAGACGTCTCCATTGGCGAAGTCTTGACGTAGTTCTAAACGGCCCAAGAGCTGGCTCGTGAACTTGTACGCTCCGGTCAAGGTGAATTCTCCGACTTTGACATCGGCGCGCGTCCCCAACGGCTCCCCTCCGAGACGAACGCCATCGTGATCATGGAAAAATTCCCCTCTGACTGCCGTACTGAAGCAATCCGTCCAGTTATAGGAAATAATGGTGCCCACTCCCTGCCACGTGGCATTACGCAAACTGGCGGTCGCATTCTGCTCGAATCCATAAGTGTATTCCAAACCTATGGATAGCGAATCTGTTGGGGTGAAGGTTGCCACATTCGCCCAAGCTACCCTTTTGGGGCCACTGGTTCCATCTTGCTCCGCCCCAAAGACCACACTACTGTTTAGAGAAAAGGTTTCGGTCGGCGTAAAGGTTATTCCTCCCAGCAACGAAGGCACCGAATTGGTATCATGTGGATTGTCCCAACCGGTAACCGGCCCTGCCGTCAAGGTTAGTGTTTTATGCAGAGGGTAGCTTAGAAGGACCCCCAGATGGCGGAAAGGAATAGCGAAACCAAAAAGGTACGACCTCGAGATATTATCATTGTAGGCACCGGGGTTAGGAATAATTTCAGTACCCAACAGCGTTACAAAAAGCCCCCCTTTTATCTGAAGTCCGTTCCCCACCGGGAGAGTAGTGGTTAAATAGGCCTCTCTTAGCTCAGCAGAAGGCTGTGTCTGAAATTTTGCATTCCACCTGGTAGCCTCCCGAAGCAATTCGGCTGTCCGGCCAAAGTCGGCGACTACTTTACCTCCAATCCCCCATCCCCCTTCCGGCTCAGGCCTTTCCAGGGTCAGGTTGAAATGATTGAAGACGATATCGTTATAATCTATGTCAAAAACTCGCAGACTGATATCGTTGTTATTTCCGGATCCCGGGTGATTGGAACTCCAGGTGTAGCTTGTATCCAGAAAACCACTAATTTGGATACCAAGTACGTTCTCAAGAGCTGATTTGCCATCCTGAATCTGCTTGTCGAGCAGGCCCACGCTGCTATCCAAACTCAACCACCCAGGGCCAAGTCCCTTGGCCTCTTGGGCGGAAAGAGGTCGCAGAGAAAGCACAAAAGCGGCCAAGCATAAAATCCCCACCATCACTACTCTTCCCATATCCAATCCTCCTAAAAAGATCATTGCCATTTCCGTGTCATTAAATGAGGCGTCTTTTATCTCCTTCGTTTTACATAGCCCTAGATATCGTAATAGAGGGCGAACTCATAGGGGTGAGGTCTGAGTCTAAGGGCA